>CAYWNI010000045.1:0-3026 GCA_964459525.1 uncultured Lentimicrobiaceae bacterium
TCGGCTTCCTTTTGTGATTTTTGAAAATTAAACTCATTTTCAAGCGACTCTTGTTCTTGTTTAAGTTTGCCTTCGATAGCCGATTTAATGGTTGGCGGCAATACTATCGAACGAATAAGAATACGGGTTAAGTCCACATATCTTCCGTCGAGGATGGCGCGGGCTTCTATGTAAATCTCATCTTGAATGGCATCGCGCTTTGTTGAATAAATTTGTTCAGGAGTATAGCGTCCGATTACGCTTCGGGCTGAGGAACGAAGTGCAGGAATAACTATTCGACGCACATAGTCGGTACCTATTTTCGCATGTAACAGTCCTAATCTACTGAATTCGGGTTCGTACCACGCAGAGAGTTCTGCTTTGATTTCCAATCCATTAGATGAAAGGACGTCCATGTTTTCAGCTATTTCCTGTTGCCGTGTTTCATAAACAACCATATTATTCCAAGGAGCGATAAAATGAAACCCTTCCCCGTAAGTATTGGTGGTGTCGATACCGCCGCTAAAAGTTTCAAAAAGTACACCAGCGTGTCCTCCGTCAATGGTAACGGTCATTCTATTCCAAAATATGATCAGGAATACAAAAACTGCCAGAACAATTCCTATGGGGATTATTTTTTTCGGGTTGAATTCTTGTTGTTGAGTGGCCATGTTGTTATTGATTAAATGATTAAATGTTAGCCAACAAAGATAGTCAAGATTAACGTAGTGCGTGGCATTTAATCTATTTATATGTATTGGCAGTATTTCACACCAATGCTGATAGAACTATTATTCAGGCATATTAAAAATGTACAAATTGGTTTGGCCATTTTTATCAACACTCAAAATCATCCGGTTTCCATCAGGAGAAATGGCTGAATGGCTTACGTTTAAATTATCTTCCGTAAGTTGCGTTACGTGACTTCCATCAGTCCAAATACTGAAAAGGCTTGTTTTGCCTTTTTTGCCGGCAGCTGTGTAATAAATCTTTAGTCCACCCGAATCCCAGCAATGGTATTGACTAGCAGGTTTAGCTACCGTGGCTAGCTTTTCACCATACCAGTTTATTACCTGCAACGAGGATAGTTCGTTGTAACGATTTGTTTTAAAGTAGCCAACACGTTTTCCATCCGGAGAAACCTTTGGAAACTGACTATCCGTTTTGTTGTATGTCAGCTGGTTGAGGTTATCGTAAACAAAATCGTAGCTGTAAATTTGGCAGTGCCTACCGGTTTTGTCAAAGCCAGAAAAATAAACCTGTCTGCCTGATGAAGCGAAACTGGCTTGAGAACCAATAACATCGCGATTGATTAGTCGTGAAATCTTTTTGGTGGTTAAGTTTAGTGAAAACAAAACCTGATATCCCAAGCTATCAGAGTCGAAAACCAGATGCTTCCCGTCGGGATGCCAAACCGGGTGTTTAAGATTGAATTCACTTACCAGCAATGGCCAAATGCTATCAGATTCAAGTGAATAACAATACAAATCCCATGAGCCGAGTTGGTTGCTTTGAAAAACGACCAAACTACCATCAGGCGACCACGCCGGAAAACCATTGCCAGAGCTATTTTGTGTTATTGCCGTGGCATCTGCCAAAAGCAAATCCTGCGCCTTACCAGAGTTTAAAACCAGGATAAAGAAAATAATATATCCAAATCTAAACCCCATTAAAGTAGGATGTTATGTAGGTTTGAAATATACAAGATCATGCTGAATTCATCTATGTGAGATATTTAACGTTTCAAAAAGTGTGCTAAATTATAAAAATCAGGGCATAATTTTGACTAAGCAAAAAGTAAACCCATGTGCATAAATTCTAAAGTTAGTTACGCTACCCTTGCACATTATCGAATTCTTAACATAACCAATAGAACTCCAATTGAATTAGTTATCCGATTCATTTATAGTTACATATAAAACATGAAGAGTTGTTGTTAATGCTGTAGCGTTACGAATATATTTGATACCGTTCTAATTTGCCCACTTGTGGCTACTAATAAACAATGAAGTAAAAAAACTTGCTAAAAAATAGAGGAAGCCGTTTCAGTAGTAAAAAACTCCAAAAACTTCATGCCACGGTATGAGTTTCCTTTTTCATTCAATCGCGGACTCCACACCGCAATGGCGTATTTACCGGGATGTACAGCGATTATGCCTCCTCCTACTCCACTCTTTCCAGGCAGCCCAACACGGTAGGTAAATTCACCGGCTTCGTCATAGAAGCCACAAGTTTGCATAATGGCGTTCAGTCGTTTGGCCTGGCTTACGGTAAGTATCTCTTCGCCTGAAACGACATCTTTACCTTGATTAGCCAAAAACAAAAAGGTGCGTGCCATCTCGGCACAACTCATTTTTATAGAACACAAACAGTAATAAAAATCTAGAACCGTGTCAATAGGATTATGGATATTACCAAATGATTTGATAAAATTGATGAGGGCAGCATTGCGAAAACCATGCTCTTTTTCGCTTTTAGCAATGGTAGGACAATAGTTAATTTTAGGATTATCTGCAATTTTTTGGATGTAGGCTATTAACTCTTTCTTTGGGTCTTTAAGCCGGGAAACCAAAATATCGCAAACCACGATTGCACCTGCATTGATTAGTGGATTTCGGGGTTTTCCATGATCAGCTTCGAGCTGAACGAGCGAATTAAAAGCAGTACCTGAAGGTTCTACACCTACCCGCTTCCAAATTTCTTTGCCTTCGATGGTGTATGCCAAACTTAACGCCAGCACTTTGGCTATACTTTGAATAGAAAACTGTTCGTCGCTGTCGCCAAACGCAAAATGCTCACCCTCAAGAGTTATCATATGAACGCCAAATTTTTCTGGGCTTACATGAGCCAATTCAGGAATATAACTGGCCACCTTTCCAGGATTTCCGGCCTCAGCAGTCTTGAGAAAAACCTTTTCGATGAGTTTTTGATAGTCCATAATAGAAGCAATAAATGTTGCAAGTTAGCAAAAGTAGATTAGCAAAAATACTACTTCGTAATTTCGGCATATTTGCCAAAAATCGCCTCAATGGCTTGTGTACGAAAGT
>CAYWNI010000045.1:3036-12689 GCA_964459525.1 uncultured Lentimicrobiaceae bacterium
CAGTTTCGATTTTATCAGTAAAGAATTGGCTATTGAGCCCAAAAAACCAAACGGCGGCTTATAGCTTACGATGTCAGTCATGAGCACACCATTAGGAATTATTTCAACGTGGTGTTCGTGGTGCCAAAGCGTGTAGGGGCCAACCCGCTGCTCATCAACAAAGAAAACTTTGTCGCGGACGTGCGTAATTTCAGTTACCCAGGTGGTTTTTATGCCCAAAACCGGACTCACCAAATAGCTTATTATCATGCCTGGGTACATTTTTTCAGGAAGATTTCGCGTCGTAATATCGAAACCCATGTATTTTGGCGTGATTTTGCTGAGGTTAGCAGGAGATGAAATAAAATCCCAAACCTCATCCAATGAAGCATTTACTTTTTGCGTAGTACGTAGCTGATAGAAACCCATGTGTTTTGTGTTTTAGTTCTAATTTGTTTTAGAACGACAAAATTACAATCAAAATTCTGATTAATTGACAACTCAGTAGATGAAAGAAAGTGAATAAAAGCGGTCAACGTCATTTAGGTATTGACAACAACCCCATATCGCCTAGCTCCCGTCCCCTATCCACGGTTTTAATGACCAGACTATTACGGTCGTGCCTCCCTCAGAGTTAAACATAATGAGAAGAGGGGGAAGTGCAAGTGCCTAAAGTGACAAGTGACTAAAGTTGGACAACTATCCCCTCGCTCCTATCTCCTAGCCCCTATCAGCGAAGGGTAATTTCGACTTGTGACTCTTTGGCCTCTTTTTTTAAGTAGGGATAAATATAGTACGTTCCAGCAAGCAATACAGTTCCAACAGCCTTTTTGGGATTGGTAAACTTATGTATGGTTTCACTTTCCTTTTCTATCCAAAAACCTAGCTCACCTCCAGTTACACTGCTTATTTTCATTGTCTTCTGTATCTTTACCGGAATGCATTTTAGTTCTGTTTTGCCTGTTTCTTCCAGTCTAATTTGCGTTCCCGATAATTTGGTTTCTTGCGCAGACAACCCAGAAGGAAACCCAGTAAAAAACCAAATAAAAACCAAAAATATAAAAGGGAACAATTTGTTCATAAGGACATTTAGTAGTTGTAATCGAACCAAAGTTACATCAGTAAAGCCCAATTAAAAAACAGAAATGAATAAGCGCAGTGTTTAATTGAACATCTGCGCTTATCCAATGAATATATGGCTTTTATGAACTCCCTAAAGGTGAATGGTGATGCCAGCGGAAAAATTAAATTTAGCCTGTGGAAAATAGCCATTTAGCTCTTCAGGTTCTTCGCCTCCAGCGTAATAGGAATAAACCCAAGCATTACTGCTGTATTCTTCGCTTAGGATGTTGTTAAGGCTTAACAGAAAATCAATCTGTTTTACCCAACGTGGTTTCAGTGTGTAATTTACACGGATATTGTTAACAAAATAGGGATCCAAGCTGCGGCTTCGGGTTTGTGTATTGTCGATGTACTGGCGTCCTACAAAATTAGAAACCAAACTGAATTTTAGGTTCTTAAGTGGTGATACACCCAAACTACTTGCGGCCACAGCCGAAGGAGAAAACGAGATATCGGTATTCCCGAGTGTGTCGACACGTTGCTCTGGCCAGGTATACCAATCATCCGTATAGCTTACGAAGTCGTGTATTTTGTTTTGGCTGAAAGCTCCAGTTAAGTTCCATTCCACTATTTTCAGAAATCTGACGCCTGCCATAACCTCTACTCCTGCCCGATGGCTTTTGGCTACATTGGTTTTAATGCCGTCGCCCACATCATTAATTTTACCTGTTAGCACCAACTGGTTTTTGTAATCCATGTAATATAGGTTGGCTTCCAGATTAAATATTTCTGTGTTGAAGCGGTAGCCCAGTTCATAGTCTATTAGTTGCTCCGGCAGCACTTCCTCGTCTGGATTGGCATCGCGGTACACCGATCTGCCAGGCTCGCGGTTGGCCACACCTATTGAAAAATACAGACTGTTGTTGTTGCCAAGGGCATAATGCACGCCCGCTTTAGGGTTAAAAAAATCAAATGTATGGGATTGCGTAAGGTCTCTCAAATCGTCGTGTAAACCGTTCATCTTGTAGTTTATGTGACGGTATTGCAGATCTCCATAAAGCGAAACCTGTTCATTAAGCCTGTAAGTTGCTTTTAAAAAAGCGTTTATCTCTGCTTTCGTCCCGGTATTGGTGTACCAGTTACGGTTATATTCGCCTAAGCGCGCCACCTGAGCCCAAATTACCCTACCGTAGTGATCACCTTCATAATTACTCACGCCGGCACCAACGTTTATATCAAATCGCCCCGACCTAATATTTAAGGCCAAATTTACACCGTAATACTTGTTGTCGAGCCATTTTTGCTGAATCAGGTTGGTTTCGCTAATCGTATCAGCACCAATGATGGTGTCGCTTAAGCCATACGACGAAAAGCTCCTGGCGTTTTTGTAGCTTTCGTAATAACCCTTTCCTGTTGTTAAAAAGGCCGCCGAAACTAGGTTTACTGCCTTTGAAAACTCATGCGCATAGTGTAATTGATAATAATTTTGGTTGTAATGGTCGATTTGATTGTCGTAATACCCCAGAAAATCACCTTGTTGGTTATAAATCTCTCCAGCAGGATTATAAGTCCTGTTGGTAGCCAAACTATCTTTGGGCACGCCATCCCAAGCTTGGTAGGTTTCTTCCTGCCCAAGCATTACAACAGCCTTAACCACGTCTTTCTCACCGTAATATCCGGCAGAAAAATAAGCTGAGTAGAGTTTCGACGAAGCCCTGTCGATATATCCATCTGAAGTAACGCCTGAAATGCGGCCATCTACGCTCCAGCTTTTGTTTATCAGACCAGTACCAAATCCAAGTGTGTTTTTCATGGTGTTAAATGAGCCACCCACTGTACCTATCTCAGCCCAAGGTTCGGGCTTAAATGTTTCTGTTTTGATGTTGATGCTCGCGCCAAACGAAGCCGCCCCATTAGTGGAGGTACCTACGCCACGTTGCACCTGTATATCGTTTACCGAAGCGGCCATATCGGGCATGTCGACAAAATAAACACTCTGCGATTCGCCATCGTTTACCGGCACTCCGTTCAGGGTAACATTAATCCCCGTAAGGTCAGTTCCTCTGATGCGTATGCCGGTGTAGCCCACACCTGCTCCAGCATCGGAGGTAACAACTGTAGACGGAACGCCGGTAAGCAGGTAGGGCAAATCCTGCCCTGTGTTCCTCTCACTAATTTCACTTTTGTTGATGGTGCTGTAGGTAGTGGGCGAATTACCCGTAGCGCGGATGGCCGAGATGATAACTTCCTCACTCATAAAACTCACAGGACTAAGTGAAGCCTCCACTTTCAAATCACGGTCAACCTGAAGGTCTTTTTCAAAAGACTCAAAGCCCAAAAAAGAAATGTGCAACTTAACCGAACCTCCTTTTACCTTTTTTAGCAGAAACACACCTTCAGCATTGGTAACTGCGTGCAGGTAGGTTTCGGGCACAGTAACATGTGCGCCGGGAAGTGGTTGTCCATTTTCTGCGTTGTACACTTTGCCCGACACAGTAAACTGCGCCCAAGCCATTGCCGATAATAATACCAGCAGGGAACTAAATAAAAACTTTTTTTTCATCGTGCTAATGATTTAACTTATTAATTATTAAATCAATAGTGGATACTGTATGGGTTGGTGAAACGACTCTTTTCCTACACCGGCATTACCCGGATCAGGTTCAGAGGGTATGATCTCAGCCCGAATTTAATCCGCTTCTTGCGGATAGGCACCCCTATTGTTGATTTGGCAAAGGTAAGAATTTAATTTAGGATGGATATCCCTTATCTGATTATTACAAGCTTTTGGCTACGTGTAACCTCTTGACTTTGATAAACCACAATGTAAACCCCTGGTTTAAGCATTGAAATATCAAGATTTACAGCTCCACCTGAATAGGTGATTTTGTCGTATTTTTTTATTTGACCGTCAGTTGTTATAAAACGTATAGTGGCCTTTGCTGGTTTCAGACCTGAAAGGGCAACTTGGTCGCGGGCCGGATTTGGAGACAAATTCAGGTTTAGAAAACTATCCTTGTCAACCACCTGAGAGGTAACGTCGGGTTTGCCGTTAAAAAACTCCAGCCCTCCAGAGTAATTGCCTGCAATAAGCTGAAGCGATTGATCGGCATACAACGATCCAACAGCAGCAGCAGTGCGCAATCCGCGATCGAAGTTTACCCCAGAGGTATCGAGCATGGTGTTGAGTGCAGCGGATGGCGTAAATTTGCCCGCTAAGTTATCATCAATGTTGTTGTACAAAAACAACTCACCTGTTTCTGAACCGGAGATTAACCAGGTTTGGTCATCGTTGGCCTTAAAAAAGGTTGGAACACTGTAACCATCATACGACAGGTTGTAGTCGGTAACATTAACTTTTCCGAGACTGTCAGTAACATACTCAAAAACAGGATTCACAAGTGTTCCCGTATTTCGGTAGTAGTTGATGTTTCCAGCCCGTTCACCAACAATCAAGTCCATTTTCCCATCGCCGTCTAAATCAAAAAGCTGGGGAGCACTGTAATCGCCCACATCAATTCCGGCATAAAAATCATCTGTCAGGGTTAGGCTGCCTTGTCCATCGTTTGTTAAAAAGAGCAGGCGTCCATCTGCTTTTCCCGCCACCATATCAGGAGAACCATCACCATTTAAATCAGCGAAAGCAGGAACCAGCCCGGTAAGTTGCTGCTGGGCAAGCTTTCCCAGGTTATCATCCCAAAGCTGAAAAGCGGGATTCACATCTGTTCCAACATTTTTATAGTAGCCAATTCGGGCATAATACACCGAGTGCAAAAAGTAGTTGTCGTAATACGAATAAGCATAGTAGCCATAGTTGCCCACCAAAATATCAAGCAAGCCATCGCCATCAAAGTCGAAAAGTACGGGGTAAGCCCCCGAACCACGATCTATCATTTCTCCTTGAAAAAACTGTTTGGTTTCCAGACGATAGTCAGGCTGCGACTGCGTTCCTATGTTCAAATAGAGCCAGCAGCTTTCTGTGTTTTCGGATGTGGTAATACCAGGATCGAATGCCCCTACAAGCAAATCATCTTTGCCATCGTTATTCACATCAATTAGCGACGATACAGGCATCGAAAACAGGCGAATGGTTTCACTGGTATTTGGAAAAAGGGTGTCGACGCGGGTAACATGCGCCAAATCTGGACTTCCGCCGTTGTACAAGGCAAACAGGGTTGGGTAATCCACATCGCCAAGAAGCAAATCTGCCAGCCCGTTGTTGTCCAAATCTTCAAGCAAAAGCGTGGAACCGGTATGGCGCGTGGCGCGGGGCACTTGTGGCGGATCGTAAAGTCCGCCGCCAAGGCAGGTGTCGAGATAGAGTTTGTTCGACTCATCGCTCTCGGCAAATTGTCCCCAACAAAAAGTGGTTTGCTCAAAATCTAACGAATCGGGGATTCCGTATTTTTCAACAGAAAGGTTTTTATGCATTTCCAGAAACGAGCCCAAGCCCCAAAAGGTAAGGATGTCCAAGTCGCCATCTCCGTCAACATCGGCTATTCCGGGAAAGTCGGCATTGGTCACAAATATATTAACATAACCTCCTCCCTGAAAGCTGGTTAGGTAAGGATAAACAACCCGTTGAAATTTCAACTCTTCATCCGAAATATTCCGATAAACCATCATGCTGGCATATCCCGGCGAATACGTAAATATATCCATGCGACCATCAAAATCGTAGTCGACAAATTTCGCCCATTCGTACAATGGCGGAAGCAGCTCAGCATAGGCAGGCGCCCATTCGTAACCGATAACACCAGCAATACCTTTGTTTACAAAGCACAATTTTCGGTTTCCTCTGCGGTCGAAAACAAACAAGTCGAGCACACCGTCTCTGTTCAAATCAACTTTGTTGAACTGAGCAGCATCAATGCCTCCCGACCAAGCAAAATTATAGGGAAGGTTAAACTCATTTCCGCCAACAGGCGCATTATAATATTGTGCAGCGAGTTTTCCTGACAGGCAAAACATAAGCGAGATCGAACACAAGAAAACAGTATGTTGAAACAATTTCATGAGAAAGCAGTTAATTTAGTGGGGTAAAATTAAGCAAAAACCATACCCTAGCATTGTGCATCTTGCGCTATATTTTTTGCATCTTTGTCACTACAAAAAATGACTTATGGCAAAAATTCTTGTGACAGACGACGAAAGCAGCATCAGGCGAACGCTAAAAGAGATACTGGAATACGAAAAACATGAGGTGGATTTAGCTGCCAACGGCCCTGCATGTCTTGAATTAGCGCAAGCACACAGTTATGATGTGATTCTTCTTGACGTGAAAATGCCTGAAATGGATGGCATGGAAGTCCTCGAAAAACTCATGGCCACTGGCGATGTTCCGGTAATCATGATCAGTGGACACGGCACCATACAAACCGCCGTAGAGGCCTTAAAAAAAGGCGCTTACGATTTTATTGTAAAACCCCCCGACCTCAACCGCTTGTTGGTTTCGGTAAGAAACGCTTGCGACAAGCAAGATTTGGTGAGACAAACCCGGAAGTTGAAAAAAGAGGTGGAAAGGAAATATGAAATGGTGGGAGAATCGGAAGCCATGACCGCCATATATGACATGATAGAGAAAGTTGCTCCTACGTCGGCCAGGGTGCTTATTACAGGCGAAAACGGTACGGGCAAAGAGCTTGTAGCAAGGCAGATACATCAATTAAGTGGGCGTTCGTTTGCCCCATTTATCGAAGTAAACTGCGCTGCAATTCCCGCTGAACTTATCGAAAGCCAGTTGTTTGGCCACGAAAAAGGGGCTTTTACCTCGGCTATAAAACAGCGCAAGGGCGACTTTGAACTTGCCCACGGAGGTACTTTGTTTCTGGATGAAATCGGCGACATGAGCCAATCGGCGCAGGCCAAAGTGCTTAGGGCTTTACAGGAAAACAAAATTACGCGCGTAGGTGGCGAAAAGGAAATAACGGTAGATGTGCGTATTATAGCTGCTACCAACAAAAACCTCAAAGAAGAAATTGTGGCTGGCCGTTTCCGCGAAGACCTGTACCACCGCCTTAGTGTAATAGTAATAGAGGTGCCGCCATTGCGTGAGCGTCGTAGCGATATCGCCATGCTGACCAAGCGTTTCGTTGAAGAAACTTGCCGAACACAGGGCCGTCCGGTAAAGGAAATTAATGCCGAAGCCTTGCAGGCCTTGCAGGCTTTTAACTGGAGCGGCAACGTGCGCGAACTGCGCAACGTGGTCGAAAGACTGGTTATTTTGTGCGATAGCGTTATAACCCACGACGATATAGAGAAATATGTGCAACCTGTGATGCTTTAACAAACTTTGTGTTATCTTTGCATCCCTTTTTGGGGAGCGTTCATTTTACTTTGGGGCTGACCGGTTTTGACAGCAAGAGTAGTAGATCGGTAAGCATGTCGAGCCTTGTGATTAAGCTCGTAAATCCGTGTCACGCAACTTTTAATTGGCGAAAATAATTTTGCTCTCGCTGCATAATCGAAGTTTAGTAGATTTGCTTCATCCCGATGCAAGGCGTTGGGACGAGACGGTTCGCAGGTGGAGATGCCTAATTCCGGCCTGACCACGAGTCGCACGTAATTTTAGGATAGTTCCGGCAATGCTTCGAGGCCGGGGCGAAATAAAGAAGCTAAGGTGAGGATTAGGGTGTTTGTTTCCTTTCTGATCTCGAAAACCAATAACAAAATAAGCATGTAGAAAGCCCGTTTGTTCCTTGTTTGGACGAGGGTTCGAATCCCTCCAGCTCCACTTTTCCCCAAAGCAGAATAAAAAAAACCACCGTAAATCAAGTGTTTACGGTGGTTTTCTTGTTTCAGGTAAAACACCACCGCATCACATCAGGGCATGAACCGAGCTGATTTGGTAATCTGCCCCTCCCCTTTCGTGCCTATTCAAAAAAAAACCTAAATTTGAAAGCTAAAATCTATTAACTGCTAGTTAAGATAAATCTCAGGAGTAAATACAACAGACCTAATATAAAGTATGTCAGAAGACCAGAAGAAACAGCTGCAACAGCAGTTGTGGAACATAGCGAATACATTGCGAGGAAAGATGGATGCCGATGAATTCAGGGATTATATCCTTGGATTCATCTTTTATAAGTACCTGTCAGAAAAGATGAACCTGTACGCTGATCAGATCCTACAGGAGGATGGTGTTACCTACCAAAGCATCGATGAGGCTACAGAAGATGGCCAGGAATACCTTGACGCAGTTAAAGAGGAATCCATAGCGCAGTTGGGCTATTTTTTAAAGCCTTCGGAGTTGTTTACGGAAATAGCTAAACGAGGTAGTGGAAACGGCAAGAGTAACTTCATCCTTCAGGACCTTACCCAAATACTTAAGCACATTGAGCAAAGTACAATGGGCACTCAAAGTGAGGATGACTTTGACAACCTCTTTGAAGACCTTGACCTGACCTCAACCAAACTCGGTAAAACAGAATCAGCCAAAAATGAGCTGATTGTTAAAATACTCAACCACCTCAACCAAATCGACTTTAAGCTTCACGACACCGAATCGGATGTTCTGGGTGATGCCTACGAGTACCTCATTGGTCAGTTTGCTTCCGGAGCTGGAAAAAAAGCAGGAGAGTTTTACACACCACAAGAAGTGTCGACCATACTGGCCAAGATTGTCACTACAGGCAAAATCAAATTGAAATCTGTTTATGATCCTACATGCGGCTCAGGCTCTTTGTTGTTGCGGGTTGCCAAAGAAGTGCAGAGTGTAACAGAGTTCTGTGGACAGGAATTGAATAGAACCACTTACAACCTGGCACGAATGAACATGATCTTGCATGACGTGCATTACCGGAACTTCGATATTAAGCAAGAAGATACCTTAGAGCACCCACAGCATATCGACCAGCAGTTTGAGGCGGTTGTAGCCAATCCACCTTTTTCTGCCCAATGGAGTGCCAGCCCACTTTTTATGAGTGACGACAGGTTTAGTCAGTACGGGAAGTTGGCACCAAAAAGTAAAGCCGATTTTGCTTTTGTACAGCACATGATTCACCAATTGGCCGACAATGGCACAATGGCCGTTGTTTTGCCTCATGGAGTGCTGTTTAGAGGGGCTGCAGAAGGACATATACGCAAGTACCTGATAGAGGACAAGAACTATCTTGAAGCGGTTATAGGTCTACCTGCAAACATCTTCTTTGGAACAAGTATACCGACCTGTATATTGGTTTTCAAGAAGTGCAGGAAGCAGGACGATCATATCTTGTTTGTTGATGCCAGTCAGGGCTTTGAGAAAGTGAAAAACCAGAACCACCTTAGATTTGAGGACATCCACCGGATTATCACGATCTACCGAACACACGAAGTAATTGATAAGTTCAGCCATTTGGCTACACTGGAAAAGATTAAAGAGAATGACTACAACCTGAATATCCCACGCTATGTGGACACTTTTGAGGAAGAAGAACCTGTTGACCTGGAAACGGTATCAAGTGAGTTGAAGGCCTTAGAATCGGATATAGAAGAAACAGACCAAAAGATTGCTGACTTCTGCAAACAACTTAATATCTCAACTCCCTTTTAGGTTATGGCAGAAGTAAAAAACATACCGAAGTTGAGGTTTCCGGAGTTTAAAGGAGAGTGGAAAGGATCTAGGTTTGAAG
>CAYWNI010000046.1:0-12596 GCA_964459525.1 uncultured Lentimicrobiaceae bacterium
CGGAAAACTTATTCCGTTCTGGATTATTGCCAACATCGACTTAGCTATTGGTTTGGTGCTGGCATACTTTGTTTTTAACATCCCTGTGATAGGCAGTTTGTGGCTGCTTTTCGGTGTTGCATCCATTTATTTACTGGCTATTTTGTCAATCGGATTGGTTATTTCAACCCTTTCAAACACCATGCAGCAGGCCATGTTTATCAGTTGGTTTTTTCTGGTTATTTTTATCCTTTTGAGCGGGCTGTTTACGCCCATTGAAAGCATGCCGCAGTGGACTCAAATTCTCGACTACGGAAATCCGGTAGCTTATTTTATAAAGATTAACCGCATGATTATGCTCAAAGGGTCAGGCTGGAGTGACATCCAGGAAAGTGTTTTGATTTTGAGTGTTTATGCGCTGGCAATGTTCACTTTTGCGATAGCCAGATACCGTAAAACAAGCTGATAAAAAAGCCAAAAGAAGTGAAAACGAACATATTTATAACATTGTTTTGTGCTAATTGCTTAGAAATACAAAATGTTAGTATTTTTAGGCTTCATTTAATACCGTTACTATTATGCTAAAAAGGATTTTCCTGATATTTGCATTAAGTGTGTTGATTTTCTCGATAAATGCTCAGATTTTTGAACCTGTAAAGTCAGATTTACAAGGTGTTATGGAACCACTCGCCGCTTGGGTTTCTTTGGATGAAAGCATCCGCCCGCAAGCATTTTTGGCTGGCGAATACTTCCAAAACGATCGCCAAATGCTTATTTCGCAGTATGTAAAGGCCCACAACAAAGGAAATTTTTACAATACAACCAGCTCATTTCCGGCATTGTATCGGGGAGCGGTGGCTGTTGCCGACTACGATAAAGATGGTGATGATGACATTATCATGACGGGAATAAATCGTGAAAATATGGTATTAATCCGACTTTTCAGACAAGAGGATAACGGACGGTTTGCACAAATTAATGAATTATTTACACCGGTTACCGATGGCTCAATAGAGTGGGGCGATTTTGACAACGACGAGGACTTGGATTTACTGATAACGGGTAAGGAGTTTAACAATGCTTTGTCGACACGCATTTACCGCAATGATGCCGGTATTTTTACCGATATAAGCACAGATATTCCGGGTGTGTACAATGGAAACGCTACCTGGGCTGATTTCGATAACGATAAAGATTTGGATGTTTTGATTACAGGCGATGCGGGCATCAGGCCACTGACAGCCATTTACCGCAACGACAACGGAAAATTTGTCCACCTTGCTGCTCACCTTGCTCCGTTAAAAAACAGCGCCTGCGCATGGGGCGATTTCGATCGTGATGGCGACCAAGATATCCTGTTGAGTGGTGAAGATGCAAAGGGCTATCCTGTTGTGTTTGCCTACCGCAACGAATCGAACACCTATTTCTCGCAACTACAGGTGGCCATGCGGCCACTAAAAAACTGCACCATCGACCTCGGCGATTTTGACCACGATGGCGACCCGGATGTGGTAATGACAGGTGAATCGTTGGAGCGCTCTTACACGCTAATTTATCAAAACAAAGGAAATTTTGTTTTCGATCCTGTAATTACCAGCATTCCTGGTTTGGCCTCCGGAACAGCCATTTGGGGAGATTATGACCTCGACGGCGATCAGGATTTGCTGGTGGCTGGTATTACCATTTGTTTCGACTTTGTAGGGCAGATTTACCGAAACAACCTGAATCCTGTTATCGAACAAGAAGAGGAGAGTCTTTTTATCGAAGCACCCATAACCAATTTGTCGCGTGGGCCATACTATTATTATGTTTTTTCATCGTGTTATTGCGACCCATCAGGAGGCGACGATATCGACTATCATTTGTATGTGAGCAATGTACACCTGCAAAACCAACGCTACGAGCTCAATTATAAATTTAATGACTTGCTTCTTAAAGAAGTGCCAAACTGGGGTGAAGCAGATCGTGGCTACAGAACCTCGAATGGTTTTGCAACGAAAAATGAAGCCGAAAAAGCACGTAAACAACTCATCGAATCGTACAGGGTTACTAACTACAAAGTGCATCACCTCGACTGGTAACAGGAATGGGGTTAATTGCTAGAACTTGTACAAAAGAAGAGACCCCTTAACCATTGTTAACCGAAAACCAGTTTATTTATCCGATTTCTTGTCTTTCAACTTCCGGTAACGGGCACCAATGGCCTGGCCAAGAAAAAACATCAGGATTAGTGCTGGATAGGTTTCCCATTTAAATCCCAAATGCAACCAAAACCGAATGGCTACGATAAGCGGTATGGGTAAATGAATGTATAAAAACCATTTGAACGAAAGTCGCCGTTCTCCTCCCCGTAAATAACCAAATGGCAGGTTTATCAGCAATGTCAACACTGAAGCTTGAAACAAGGTATTTGAAAAAAGCGTTTGAAAGTCCATTTGTTATCGTCCCTGCTTATTGCTTGACTATTTTTTTTACAATTTCTTGTTTTGTGTTTTGTAACCAAACACGCACAAAATATACACCCGATGGCAGATTCGACAGGTTAACCTGCTGTTTTATACCCTCAGCTTGTTCATTTCGTAATACTGTTTCTCCAAAAAGATTTGTAACAGTAACTTGTTCAATAAGTGCTGAGGAGGACATTACTTCGACAAAACCATTAGTCGGGTTAGGAAAAACATCCACTTCAGGCACTTCGCTAACCGAAACTCCGGTAGGATCGATGGTTGTACCCTTCAATACAACCTGCCGGGCAATTCTTCGCGAAAGCGTATCGCTGAAATAAGAATCGACATTGAGGGTGAGCACATCTTCAAAATCCTGATCTCCAACTCCATCAGGAAAAAAGCTGACAATAACGTTAACCGTTTGGCTGGGCTCGATGGTAATTGGCAGGCTTGTAGTGAGCGTAAACACTGGGTTGTGATTTGACGCACTGTTAACGGTGATGGCTTCATCGCCGTGATTGGTAATAGGAATAATCACTGGCCAGGGGATATAATCGTTGTAGTAGCCATAGTTTACTGTGTCGAAAGCTGTTGAAAACAAGCCTGTAGCCCAGTCCTGCCGAAAAACCTGATAGTTCCAAATGCTGTCGGGGTAGTTTAATTCCCACACAATCTCTCCATTCTGATCAACTTCGGTGAAGGCAGTTGGCCAATACAGTCCCCAACAAATAATCCGATTGTCGTTGCCTAATTTCTTGAAGCTACCTGTGGCCGAACCAAAAATTAACGGGTTGTGGTTATAGTCCCAAACCAGCGTGGCTATATAGTTTTCTTCGTCAATGGCATACTCCACACCCTGACTAAATGGTGTTGGGTGGTGCACCCCGTTATCGTAGACAGTTACATTTCCGTTTTCTAATTGAATAGCATCGTGTTGTTTGTAAAACCCATCAATATCGTTGGTAAAAGTAAACATGTTGTTTTTAGCATGAAGTCCGAAACGCCAGATTATCTCACCCGAAGTACGGTCTATTTTGGTTACTTCATCCATTCCTCTAAAGCTTACAATAAGCTCATCATCAGGAGTTAGGTAAATTGAATTACCATGAGCATAATCAATTACCGCTGCCGTAAAATCCATGTTTGTGCCATCCAGAATATCAAAATAATCCCAGCTTCTCCACTGAAAAACAACATTGTGGCTGGCATCTAATTCCTGAAGAATGAAGCCGATAACCGTTGCGTTTGGATTTCCTCCAGGAAATATGGCAGACATGTCAACAGGTTGGGGATCGTAAGCCATTAAAAAATGATGTCCATTTTCCATCATATAAATACCATGCTGATCAATTTCGTAACCATTTCCCATAACAAGGGTGTCAATAAAATTAAATTGGTTGTCCATAACATACCAACAATTTAATGACGGATTAGCATTTGAAAAGCTACAAAACAACACGTTGTCGTTGTAGGTTTTTTGAAAAAGATTACAAACGGTATTCCATTCTTGAAAAAATACGGGCACACCATATTTGTCGAGAATAACGTTGTATGCATCGTAAGGTACAGTGCCACGCGGACGAGGATTTGCAAAATTGTATCCCGGAAAAGGATTTGTTGACACACCAATGGTTGGCTCCATGTACCGCTCAGGCATAGCATAATCGCCGTAAGTTATTAAGTTGACAGCACCTTGTGTCGATTCGCTTGCTACAGGTTGCTCCTTCATGTAGGGAATTTCACTGATCTCCTGCGATAGGTAATAACACGACAACAAACTCAAGTTTTCGCGAGGTTGTATCTGAAATTCAAACGACAAAGCATTGGTCAAATCTCCAAATGTAGTTTTGATGCCAGGATAGACTGTAACGGCAATATATTCGCCATACATCATAGGCTTTTCAGGTTTAAAAATAATGGTTTTACCATCGTTAGCCAATCGAACAGAACAATTTAAAACACCGCTTAAACTGCCTTTAACTTCAATAAATTCCGCATTTAGAGCATTGGGTACAATACCTGTTTCCGACCGGAGAATAATCGACTGCTCAGGATTGATGAATTTAGATCCGGCCATTGGCGATTGGTAGGTCCACCCTGCTTGAGCAACAGAATCGAAAACAACGAAAAGAGAAAGGAGAAAAACCACATATTTTTTCATAACCAATTTTTTATGTTCAGGTAAAGCTAAGAAACTGTCTAAAATATTGTTTTAAGACTTCGTTAGGAGCTAAATATGGATAGAAAAATAATTATTTCGTTTATTTCGTCCCGGATGGAACGATACAAGCTTATGAAAATTCCCTTTTTCTACCCGTCTGCTTTCCCTCTGGGAAAAATTAGACAGTTTCTAATACAACCTATTTTCATCGCAAAATTAAACAAAACATAGCCAAATTGTTACAAAACTTTTCGGTTGTTTAAAACGCGTTGGTTTAGGTTCAAATTATTCTTCGGCTACAATTCAGAATATTTGTAGTTTTATCCACTTTATTTAAAAACTGATTTCGCGTAATATTTTACCCCTTTAACGTATCAACCCAACACATTTTAAAATGAGACTAACTGATAAAGAACTCAACCGCACCTCAGCCACAGTAAACATTGCCGCTTTACTGGTAATTACTGCAGCTATAATGGCTGCACGATCGCTGGTAACACCCTTGTTGATGTCGCTGTTTTTCAGCATTATCATGGCGCAACCCATCTTTTGGCTGCAAAAACATAAGGTGCCGCCCGGCTTGGGTATGCTTATTGTATTTGGCGGGGTGCTGATCCTCTTTTTCGGGTTTGGCGGAATTATAAGTGAGTCGCTTTCCACCTTTTCGAGCGATGCACCGATGTATGGCAAAAAACTTAACGAAATAGGACTGTCAATTATTGGTTTCTTAAACGAACGTGGATTCCGGTTTTCAGAAGACCAACTTACCAGCTTGCTCGATCCTTCTAAAATAATGGTTTTTACCGCCGGAGCGCTTTCCGAATTGGGTTCGGTGATGGGCAATATGGCCTTGATAATTTTCACAGTTGTATTCCTTTTGCTAGAGGTGAACAGCTTTGGATTAAAAGCCAGTGCCATCGTAAAGGGCGAAGATGCTTCTATAGCATACCTGAACAAAATCGGCAAAAGCATTCGACATTATCTGGCCATTAAAACCATGGTAAGTTTACTTACCGGGGCGTTAATTTATATTGGATTGCTCATTATCGGCGTAGACTATGCCATACTTTGGGCGATGATTGCCTTTTTACTGAACTACATTCCCAATTTCGGATCCATTTTGGCTGGAATTCCTGCCGTGCTTTTTGCTCTTGTACAGGCTGGGCCGATGGAAGCATTGTGGGCTCTTATTATTTATGCTGCTGTAAATATGGGTATTGGCAATGCAGTAGAACCAAAAATGATGGGACAGGGTATGGGTCTTTCTACCCTTGTGGTGTTTGTCTCACTTATTTTTTGGGGCTATGTTCTGGGAACTGTAGGGATGTTTTTATCGGTGCCACTTACCATGACCATGAAAATCGTTTTTGAACAAAACCCCCGTTTGCAGTGGCTAGCCATCGTGCTGGGAACCAGCAAAGACGCAGAAGATGTGTTGAACTCTTCCAAGATATTGGGCAAAAAATAACGTAATTTTTAAAAAAATAATCTCGGTGACTAAGGCTTATAGTCTTCGAGTTTTTTTATCAACTCTGAGGCGGCATTGGTATAGGCTTTTTTTCCGGCTTTTGTGTAATTCGCACCGCCCCCTTTCACCTGATCCAAATGCGTTTTAAACACCTCTTTGTTGTCAGAAAGCCGTACAACCGACAAGTTGGCATCAACAAAAGTAAAATAAACACCCTGATACGAAGTGCCTGTTGACGAAGAACCCTCAATGCGTATGAGGTAATCGGCAATCTCAGGTTGATCAACAAACACAAATCCTTCGTCAACCAAAGCCTGTTTTATTTCTGGTTCTATGGTGTTGATGTCCATCGGTGAGCCTAAAAGCAACTCTTCACTCTGAATGCAATAAACTTGCTTTTGCACATGAACAGAAAACTGTGCCGGCAATAGGTCGGTTTGCTTTTTTACAAGGGTGTAATAAGCTGTAAGCGTATCCATTGGCACGTATTGCGCTATGTCGATGGCGGCCTCAATTTGCACCATCGCCCTGTTAAAATCAAGTGCCGGCAGGTAAGCATGGGCTATTCCTTTTGCATCGCTGGTGGCCGTACACAACGCCATTTTGGTAGCTTTATCAACAAACACAAGCGGAATATTTGCTGCTGGCGACGATGATCCGTTTTCAGCAAAAGAAACACTTACCGCAAGCGGGTTTTTTGAAGCAATGCCTGCTTTTACGGTGATTTCAGGGTTTTGGGCTTGTAGGGAGAAGTTATTCAAGCCGGAGATACGTGACAATTCAAAAGGAAAATATTCAATGTTTTGGGCGTGCAGATAATGAACAGGCACACGACCTGATGCGGAAGCCACAATCTCGCCCTGACGAAGCACCTGGTTTTGGATCATCACAAAATCATCCTGCAACCAATAGTTTCCGGTGATCATTATTTTTGAAACCTGTTTCGGGTTGTTTGATTTTACCTGATACGATCCGGCTTTTATAAGGGCTTCTTTAAGGGCAGTTTCCCATTGTCGGCTGAAAGGACTGTCGAATCCTGTGTTCAGGTAGGTAGTTGAGGTGATTTGCAACGGAATCGACGATGAGCCAAATTGTATGAACAAACCATAGGCAACAAAATATGCTGCCTCCTGAATGTTGAGCTCGGTGCCTTTCTGCAAATCACTAATTTCTTTATTTACCTCGATTCGTAACCTATCAATTTCATCTAAGTGTATGTCGGCCAACATTTTGCGATTGAGAGCTAACAACAGCATATGGGCCTGGTCAATTTCTGCCATCAACGGCATCCCTTCGTAAAAGCTGCGTAAAGCTTCTTCTTTGTTGTTATTTTTCAAAAAAGAACGTCCCTCTTTAAGTTTTTGTTCCAGTTTGGCCTGATTGGCTGCCATTAAGTTTTTATAAAAAAAAGCCAACTCTTTCTTGTTTACAAAGCTAAAAGCATAAACCTGATTTTTCTTTTTGTCGTAAAAATGTTCGGTACGCATACCATTTATTCTGGCGTGCGAAAACGAAACGCTTTTAGATAAAAAAGCCTCGTTTGATTGGCCATTTATATTTGAAATGTTCATTTCGTTTTGCGACTCTATCTCTACTTCAATACTTTGCACAACTTTGTCGCGCGCCATCGACTCATAAATCTCGATCAATTTTCCTGGATCTTCGTTGTTGGTATTAAACCCCGAAACAAATCCTGTAAGCCAAGCTTCATCAGGATACATTTGGGTTCTTTTGTAATAATCCGTCCAAGAAGGCTGTTGCGCTTCAATTGTGCCGATGAAAGCAAAAATAAATATCAGAAACAGTCCGGAAATAAGCAAAGGTTGTTTTCGCATGGCTTTGAAATTTAATTTATGTGTTTGTTATTTCACATCCGACTTGTGCACGAAGCCTGTTTTTGTGCCGCGCAACTGTATTTTGTAGTAGTCGCCTTGTTTTTCAATTACTTTAAACTCAAGACCACCCGGTATTTTTGCAGCAATGTCGGCTGACTTGTCGGGCAATTCATACACGTTAACCCTGTCGCCGCTCGACCCTTTCATGGTAACGCGCTCGGCCAAAGCTGTCGACACATCGTCGAGCATAAAGGTGTAAGGCTGAACCGGACGGCCAACTTCTTCTAAAAAAGCAGCCAATTCAAGCCCTTGATTGGCCCTTTCAACTGCGTTTTGGTATTGCTCATTCGAATAATCAATTTCGTATGCGATGCCATAATACTCGGCTGCCTCTTCAAAACTACCAACCATTTCATAAATAATACCCAGGTTATAAGCCGCTTTGGGATTATACGAATCAGCTTCGTACATGGCATAAGCAATCGGAAATGCACGATCTAAATCGCCTGCATCAATGTAATCCATGGCCTCTTTGCCTCTTTCCCTAAACTCTTTTAGTTTAATTTTTTCAAAATCGTATTTTATGAGCTCGTATCCCGGAGTAAAATAGCCAACAAACTGATGTGCAATGTCTTTTAGCACCTCATCGGCCATTTGATCTACGCTGGGCATGCCCGAAATGTTATCATCGCAAGCGGTTTGTTTCATCTCGGCTTCGGCATTCCGTGTGCCTTCAATTTTGGCCGTTTCAACCGAAATAATTTTTATCGTCCCCAATGCCTTAACCGTTCTTTTTAAACAACGTGAAGCCGTTGAGCTGCTGTATTCATCGTTGTGGGTATAACTCACATTTCCCATTATCATTACATCCAACCCCAAAAGCTTTCCAACTTCGGCAGCCGACGATTCATCCAAAGCACCCGACAACGACAACCGCTGCTCTCTCATGATTCTCTCCAACTGGTCGCGTTCGATAACATCGTAAAAATCGGTTTTCACCCCTTTTACAAAGGTTTTCCCTTCTTTGTTTTTTACCAACCCATACCATTGTCCGCCACGATCGTAAATACCCCTTTCCTGATCAAGCAAATCGCCAACAATAAAGTTCGTCATTATCAAGCTTTTACGTCGGTTTGTAGTACAGTCAAACTCAAGCACACCGATACGTTTCATGTTATAAAACGGTTTTTCGGGTGCCTTAAGAATAAAACACTCCACTTTTTGGGCACTGAGGGTGTTGAAGATTGAAAACAATAATACTATGAAAATGAATGAGTTGAACTTTTTCGTAAACATGGTTAATTTTATTTAGAACGACCTATAAAAGTAATTAATAAATGGGTGTCTCCTATGTTCTATTCTAATTTAGAAGTACTCTAAAGTACTAAATCGCTAACCTTACAACATAAAAACACGCGTTTGAAACAACAAGGTAGCTCTTTTAACTTTTCTTATATATCTGGTAGACCGACTGCTAAGTGGCCTTAACAGAGCCAATGCCTTTTTTCGTTCGCCAGCTTCCCGGTACATTTCGGCTTTCAATAGCTGGTCGTCGTCATTCATTGGATCAAAAATTGAGCAAAGCTGCCGTAGATTTTCCTTGTGAATCGCTCCAAGCCGATTAAAAGCAAGGTTTGCTTGGCGGCGACTTTTTAAAAACCTAAACGGACGCTTCAGCACATAGTTGTTTATTGATTTAAAAAAAGGTTGTTGATACCTAATCATGTCATTAATTGACCGCCACAAAAGTATTCGCAAATAGGTTTCACGCTCTGTATTTGTAGCAAAACCATTATGGATCAATTCATTGTAGTAACGCGCTATTTGCTCAGGGTAGTTTACAGAGCGAGCAAACTCCTTATCCATCACCGTTTTTGATGTAGGTAAATCCTCATGCGAATAATCTTCTTCACCAATAACCATGCTATCGTGCCAAAAAGGATTTTCGCAATGCGGACAAATTAAAATCCGTTTGTCCTCGAAAAAGCTGTTATCGTGATCCACTTTCCCATCCGAAAAAACGGTTGACTTAAATACGTGGTACGACATCAAATCGTAATGATTCATTTCTTTTTTACAAAGAGGGCAGGTAAGCTTAATGGTTGCAAAAGTTGTCATTGTTACAAATTTGAATGCTTAAAAATAGTCATTTTTATCTGGATACTGTCCATTTATTTCTTGCTTGCGGTTGCAGTTCTGACAAATAATAATTTCATTTTCGCCATATTTTCAATAAATTTGTCAAAAATTTTAATTTATACCTAAATGATCAAGAAAACACTGGCGCTTGTCCTACTTATTAGCTGGCAAACCATTATGCCTGCACGTGCCGGCGAAGGCATGTGGATCCCGATGCTGTTGCAACAAATGAACGAAAAAGAAATGCAGGAAATGGGATTGAAAATTACTGCGGAAGACATTTATTCGATGAACCAAAGCAGTTTAAAAGATGCTATTCTGCTCTTCGGGCGCGGCTGTACCGCCGAACTCATTTCAAAAAACGGATTGCTGTTAACCAACCACCATTGCGGTTTCGGTCAAATACAAAAACACAGCTCCGTTGAGCACGACTACCTTACCGATGGTTTTTGGGCTATGAATCAGGAAGAAGAATTGCCAAATCCAGGGCTCACCGCAACGCTTTTAATTGGCATGGAAGAAGTTACCAAAATGGTACTGGCTGGTATTACCGATCAGATGGCAGAAAAAACACGCGACAGTCTCATTGCCGAAAACAGTAAAAAAATTATCGCCGACACCGAAAAAGACAGTCTTTATCAAGCTGCCATACGTCCGTTTTTTAATGGAAATCAGTATTATTTGCTGATTACCGAAGTTTTTAAAGATATTCGGCTTGTGGGTGCTCCTCCCTCAAACATTGGTAAATTTGGTGGCGATACCGACAACTGGATGTGGCCCCGCCACACGGGCGACTTTTCACTTTTCCGTATTTATGTAGATAAAGAAGGAAATCCGGCCGCATATTCACCCGACAATGTGCCTTACCAACCTAAAAATTACCTTTCTATTTCGTTGAAAGGTGTTGAAAAAGATGATTTCACCTTCGTTTTTGGCTATCCTGCCCGCACCAGCGAATACTTACCTTCGTATGCCATCGAGATGATTACCGAGGTTCAAAATCCGCAAAAAATTAAACTCCGCGAAACACGCCTCGGAATTTTTGGAAAATATGCCGAAAAAGACCCAAAAGTTAGAATTCAATATGCTTCAAAAGATGCTGGCGTTTCCAATTACTGGAAAAAAATGATTGGCGAAAGCGGCGGTATCAAACGCATGAATGGCGTTGAGCGTAAGCAAGCCTACGAAATGGAATTCCAAAAATGGGCCGACAACACAACTTACAGCGGCTTGCTGCCTGCTTTTGGCGAGGCGTATACCACGCTAACACCACTAAATGTTGCCACCGATTACCTTATGGAAGCTGGCCTTGCCATTGAGTTGGTGTCGTTTGCCAATAGGTTCTCTAACCTCGAAAAACTCGCTCAGGTTAACCCACCAAATACCGAAAAAATTGACACCGAAAAAACAAAACTGCTTGGAATAACCAATGCGTTTTTTAAAGATTATTACCAACCCATCGACGAAGAAGTGATGGTTGCGTTGTTACAGTTTTACGATGAAAACCTGGATGCAATCTACAAACCTGAATTTTTTAACGAAATACACAAAAAATACCGGGGCGATTTTCAAGCTTATGTATCCATGGTATTTAGTAAGTCGATGTTTAGCAAACAAGATGAGGTTGTGGCGTTTATCAATAAATTTGATAAAAAAGAAGCAAAAAAACTGCTCAAAGACCCGGCTTTTATCATGGCTTCGCAAATGATGGACTTTTATAACACAAAAATAAAACAACAACGTCTTGCCTTGAACAACACCCTCGACAGTTTGCAACGCTTGTACATGAAAGCCCAAACGGAAATGAATCCAACTTCACGCTACTACCCCGATGCCAACTCCACCCTGCGTGTAACTTATGGATTTGTAGATGGTTTTTCGCCCAAAGATGCCGTTTATTATGAGCATTTTACAACCCTTGAAGGCATTATGCAAAAGGAAAATCCTGACGTGTACGACTACGTGGTGGAGGAAAAACTCAAAACCCTCTACCAAAATAAAGATTATGGTCGCTATGCCGATAAAGATGGCAAGCTGCATGTGGCTTTTGCGGCTAGCAACCATACCACCGGAGGCAATTCGGGAAGCCCTGTGCTCAATGCCGAAGGACAACTGGTGGGCGTTAACTTCGATCGTTGCTGGGAGGGAACCATGAGCGACTTGATGTACGACCCTGAAGTTTGTCGGAACATTTCTTTAGATGTTCGTTATTTTCTGTTTGTGGTGGATAAATTTGCCGGTGCCGGCTATTTGCTCGACGAAATGACGCTTATTGAATAGTTTCAGGAGAACTAAAAGTATTTATTTGGCGTTGTATATTTGCAGCGCCAAATAAAACCACACGTGAGTAGAAACAAAAAACCCAAAAAGAGAAAACCAAAAAAGAAATCCGTTTCGCTGAAATGGGTTTTCTTTAAATATATTACGCTACTTCTATTACTTACCGCTGCCCTTTTTGCGCTGCTATTTGGCGCCGTTTACATTGGTGTTTTCGGTCCGCTCCCCTCCAAATTGGAGCTGGAAGCCATCAAAAACGAAGAGGCTTCATTGATTCTTTCTTCCGATGG
>CAYWNI010000047.1:0-12384 GCA_964459525.1 uncultured Lentimicrobiaceae bacterium
CTTGCCGAGAAGCTCGACCGCGACAAAACTTCGATCGCCAGATCAATAAATACATTAGAGAAAAACCACAAAGTTGTCAGGATAAATGTTGGCAACGACAAGAGAATAAATAATCTTTTCCTTACAAAAGAAGGGCAGCAGCTCCTCGAAGACATACAACCTCTATTTCAAGAGCTTACGCAGGATTTAATGCAGGATTTTGATGCGAATGAAATAAAAACCCTTCAGCTTACCCTGCAAAAAATAATGAATGAAGTAACACACATTGAAGAAAAGTTGCATACACAACAAAAAAATAATATTACTCAACCAAAAAGCATATGAACGCCAGAAAATCATGGATAATTGCCGCCATCACAGTTATTGTTGGAGGATTTGCATTTGTTTACATCAGCGGATTAAAACAACCACCGAAACAAGCTCCCAAAAAATCATTGGTAATCGCTCCCTATTTTAGTGTACAAAACAGCTCTATTCCGCTTGTTGTTAGTGGATCGGGGCAGGTGAGTGCCAAAAACCGTATCGACATCTTTGCCGAAGTGAATGGGGTGCTCCAACGACAAGACAAAGAATTCAGGGCTGGCATGGAATTCAAAAAAGGAGAAACCCTTGTGAGTGTTGATGCATCGGAGCAGATTGCAAATTTGTACGCACAACGCAGCGAATACCAGAACCTGATCACTTCGCTTATTCCTGACATCAAGCTTGAGTTTAAAGAGGAAACAGATAAGTGGGACAATTACCTGAACACCATCGAAATAACGAAACCAATCCCTGCCATACCTGCAACCAACAGCGACAAGGAAAAGTACTTTATCACAGGAAGAAAAGTTTTTACCACCTATTACAACATCCAAAACCTTGAAGCCCGTCTGCGCAAATATAACCTCGCAGCTCCATACGATGGAGTGGTTACCGAGTCGCTTATTAATCCGGGAGCGTTGGTTCGGTCGGGGCAGAAATTAGGTACTTTCAGCAATCCACGCCTGCTTGAAATAGAAGTAGCAATTCAGGCTTCTGAAATGGGCTACATAAGCCCAGGGAATCAAGTAAAAATGCACCTTAAAGGTCAAAACGACCTTTGGCCCGGTACGATTACACGAATCAATCCGGCCATCGACCTCAACACGCAAACCGTTTCGGTTTTTATCGAAAGTACTGATAGCGACCTTCGAGAAGGCATGTTTGTTACCGCCGACATCGCCTGTGGCAATTTGGACCAAGTAGTTGAAATTCCGCGGAACTTACTGGTGAACAATTCATGGTTGTATTTTATTGCGCCCGACAGTACCTTGCAAAAAATGGAAATCAGCCCACTACGCTTTCAGGATAATACGGTTATTACCGATAAACTTGAAAATGGCACCAAAATTTTGGCGAAAAACATTCCCGGATCATTTATTGGCATGAAAATTATCCCTGTTGTAGAATAGCCACTTTTGTTCATTACCAACGAAAGAATAAAAAATATTACATGAAACAAATCATCAGTTATTTCATAAAATACCCGGTTTCGGCCAACGTTTTTGTGCTGGCTTTTGCCGTTTTTGGCACCATAGCGCTTTTCACTTTAAAGTCCTCCTTTTTTCCACTGGCCGAAAGCAGAATAATCAATATTCAATTGGTGTATCCCGGTGCTTCGCCCGAAGAGGTTGAAGAAGGCATTGTTTTAAAAATTGAGGACAACTTGCGCGGCATTACAGGTGTAGAAAGGTTCACCTCAGTTTCGTCAGAGAATTCAGGAACCATAACCATTGAAGTAGAAAAAGGTTACAACACCGCCACCGCCCTAGAGGATGTTAAAAACGCGGTGAACAGGATCAACAGCTTTCCTGTCGACATGGAGCCCGCTGTCATTTTTAGAACAGAAAACCTAAACCCTACAGTTACTTTTGCCATCAGCGGCAAAAACATTAGCCTGAGATCGCTTAAAGAGTCGGCACGAAAGGTAGAGGATGACCTGCGCTCCCTCGACGGGGTTTCAAAAGTTACCCTGAGCGGATTTCCAGAAGAAGAAATAGAGGTGGCCGTAAATGAAAACTCGCTCAGAACCTATAATCTCACCTTTGACGATGTGGCCAATGCCATCAAAAAAGCCAACCTTGACATTACGGGTGGTAAAATAAAAACCAATACCGAGGAATACCTGATTCGTGGACGCTTTAAAGAGTATTATGGACAAGGTCTTGAAAACATCATCATCAAATCTGATGTAAAAGGAAAAACAATTCGGGTGTCGGACGTTGCGGTTATTACCGATCGGTGGTCGGAAAACCCTGACCGCATTGAAATCGACAATGAAACGTCGATAGAAATAAGCGTGCAGACAACCAATAGCGAAGACTTCTTGGCCGCCGCTGACCTTGTAAACAATTACATTGACGAATACAACGCAACAAGCAATGGCGTTCACCTTACCGTGGTAAGCGACAGAAGCATTAACCTGCTTGAGAGAAGAGATTTGCTTACCAACAACGGCATCCTCGGAATGATATTGGTATTGCTTTTGTTATCGTTGTTTTTAAATCCACGCATGGCCATGTGGGTGGCACTCGGTATCCCCATTTCTTTTTTGGGGATGTTTATTCTAGCGCAAATTTTCAATGTAACCATCAATGTAATCTCCCTTTTTGGAATGATTGTGGTAATCGGTATACTCGTTGATGACGCCATTGTGATTGCTGAAAATATATACCACCATTATGAGAAAGGAGAAACGCCTGTGCGAGCGGCTGTTAATGGCACTATGGAAGTGTTGCCGGCCATTTTTTCATCGGTGCTCACTACCATCATGGCCTTCTCCATTTTCTATTTCCTGGATGGCCGGGTTGGCGACTTTTTTAACGAGCTTGCCTTTGTTGTTATAGCTACACTAGCTGTTTCGCTGGTTGAAGCCGTGATTATATTGCCTGCACATTTAGCTCACAGCAAGGCATTACAGGGAGCAAAAACCCAGAATATAGTGAGCAGGGCCATGGACAAACTCATGTATTGGATGCGTGACGTTACCTACGCCCCCACCCTGCGGTTTGTACTAAAAAACAAAATACTCACCTTCACCCTGTCAGTTGTCGTGCTAGCACTAACGGTAGCGGCTTTTAGAGGAGGCATTATAAAAGGTACTTTTTTCCCGTTTATCGAACGCGACAATATTGCGGTAACGCTTAAAATGCCGCAAGGAACTAATGAAAAAATCACCAATGCTTGGATTGACAAAATTGAAGAGGCTGCTTGGCGAGTAAACGAACAATACAAAGACAAAAGAGAAGATGGGCTGAATATTATTGATCATATTTCAAAGAAAATAGGACCTACCACCGCCGATGCCAGCCTGAATATCATCTTACTAAAAGGAGAAGTCCGAAACATAGTCAGTTACGAAATTGCCAACGCCATATCCCGTGAGGCAGGCCCGATTATCGGGGCAGAATCGCTTTCGTATGGCGGCGGAGGCAGTTTTGGCAAACCGATTTCAGTAGCCTTTTTAGGGAATAACCTAACCGAGTTGGAACTGGCAAAAGATGAACTCAAAGCCAAACTTATTAAACTTGAAGCCCTTAAGGATGTAAACGATAATGACCAGCAGGGCATTAAGGAAATAAATGTACAACTGAAGCCAAAAGCTTACATGCTCGGACTAAACCTACAAGATATGCTCGGGCAAATACGCTCTGGATTCTTCGGCAAAGAGGTTCAGCGTTTACAACGTGGCCGCGACGAAGTTAGGATTTGGGTGAGATACAACGAAAAAGACCGTGCCTCGATAAACGACCTCAGCGAAATGTTTATCACAACACCTTCGCGCGACAAAGTTCCATTCGGCGAACTAGCAACCTACAGCATAAAACGTGGTGTAGTTTCCATTAATCACCTCGATGGCAAAAGACAGATCAATGTTGAAGCCGACATGATGAACGAAACCGCTTCAGTGACTGAAATACTCAGCTTCGTAAAAACAGATTTAGTGCCTGACATCTTGGCCAAATACCCAACCGTAAGCGTTATATATGAAGGTCAAAACCGTGAAGCCGAAAAAACACAAAAATCAGCCACAAAGGCATTACCGGTGGTTCTTTTTCTAATCATCGCCATGATCACCTTTACTTTTAGATCGTTCGGACAAACCCTGCTTTTGTTTGCACTCATCCCTTTCAGCTTGATTGGTGTAGCTTGGGGGCACTACTTGCACGGCCATGCCATCAGCATGCTTAGCATGATGGGTGTAGTTGCGCTAATCGGGATTATCGTTAATGACGGTCTCGTGCTTATTACAAAGGTAAACAGCAACTTAAAAGAGAACCTACCTTTTAACGAAGCCATTATTAAGGCGGGGATATCGCGTTTCCGACCTATTTTCCTCACAACAGTGACGACCCTTGCTGGGCTTGGCCCATTGATTTTTGAAAAAAGCTTTCAGGCTCAGTTTTTGGTACCTATGGCCATATCAATTGCCTACGGCATGATGGCGGCTACCATACTTACTCTGGTATTATTGCCCGTACTTTTTGTGGCATTGAACAACATCCGCCGGTCAATCAAACACATTTGGACAGGCATTAACCCGGCACCTGAATCCGTTGAGCCGGCAGTTAAAGAACTTAAAGTTGAAAATGATGAAATTGAAAATTAAACTGATTACGACAGGGTTTTTCCTCTTGCTGCAAACCTTCCTGTCGGCACAAAATAACAACCAACCATCCTCATTAAAGTTGATTCAGGCAATCGACATTGCCATGAATCAGAATCAGGATATTTTGGTTGCCCGAAACAATTTGCAGATTGCCGAAAACAATGCAGACATCCTAAATTCGGGATACCTTCCCCAAGTGGTTGGAAGTGCAGGCGGCAGCTACAACAACAACGACACCGAAATGAAGTATTCAAGTGGCGAAACGGTAAATCGTGATGGTGCAGTATCAACCTCTTACAACGGGTCACTTGGAATAAACTACCGCCTTTTTGATGGCTTAAACAGGTATTACAACTACAAAATTTTGAAAGCCGACTACACACTGGCCGAGTTGCAATCGCGCTCAATTATCGAAAATACCTTAATACAACTTATCCGTTCGTATTACGATGTAGCCAGGCTAACAGCCAGAATCGTGAACATCAAGCGCACACTTAATGTTTCAAAAACACGCTACAGCTACATCAAAGACAAGTATGACTATGGGCAAAGCACAGAACTCGACGTGCTAAATTCGGAAGTTGACCTCAACAGCGATAGCGTGAACCTGATAAACACAAAACGTGAACTACAAATTGCGAAAAACAATATGGTTGTGCTTCTGGGCGTTGAATCGGCTCAAAGTTTTGAAGTTGACACGCTGGTTGAGTTTAACCCAATAGCAAACAAGGATTCTCTTTTTAATTCGGCGTTGGAAAACAATGCTGATTACCAGCTTAGTTTGCTAAACCAGGAAATTTCTAAGCTCTCGCTAAAACAGAGTAAATCGGGCTATCTGCCCACACTTGATTTGAATGGAAGCTATGCCTTGACCGAAAGCAAAAATGATGTGGGGTTTTTGCTTAACTCTCAAAACAAAGGTTTTAGCACCGGATTGTCACTTTCATGGAACATTTTCGATGGTGGCAAAACGCGAACCAGAGAACTCAATGCCAGAATTTTACAGGAAAACGCACTCTATCAAACCGATCGGTCACTGAACGAACTCAACCGTCAGTTTAACAATGCATACACCAACCACAACGATCTGTTTTTCATTATGCAAGTTGAAGAACGCAACATGAATACCAACAAGCTGAATTTTAGTCGCTCAGCGGAACAGTTTAAAATGGGATTGATTTCCTCTTTGGATTTCAGAACGGCACAAACCGAATTACAAAACGCTATTGATCGCTACAACACGGCCATGTTTAACACAAAAGTTGCTGAAATGGAATTACTTAAACTGGCAGGGCTTTTTCTGAGCATTCAGTAAAAACATGATCTCATGCTTATTTAACAGTTTTTTCAATTTCGTTATTTAAAATAATTCTTAGTTTTGTCGGAAATTAAAACGCTAAACATTAAATATAAATAGATTATGGCAGTATTAGTAGGCAAAAAAGCCCCTCTTTTTGAAGCCACCGCGGTAATAAATGGCGGTGAGATTGTTGAAAAATTCTCCCTTGAGCAATTCATCGGAAAAAAACACGTGATCTTCTTCTTTTATCCTTTGGACTTTACTTTCGTGTGTCCGACAGAGATTATCGCTTTTCAGGAAAAGATTGAAGAATTTGAAAAACGCAATGTAGCCGTTGTGGGTTGTTCTGTTGATTCAGCTTTTTCGCATAAAGCTTGGCTAAATACCGAGAGAAATGATGGTGGTATCAAAGGGGTAAAGTATCCAATCGTTTCAGATTTATCCAAAACCATCTCAGAAAACTACGATGTGTTAGCAGGTTCTTACGAATACAACGAGGATGGCGAAGCTGAATTTAACGGCGAAGCAGTTGCTTACCGCGGACTCTTCCTCATAGACAAACAAGGCGTTGTACGCCATCAGGTTGTAAACGACGCTCCTCTGGGTAGAAGTGTTTCAGAAGCCTTGCGCATTGTTGACGCATGGCAATTTCATGAAGAATTTGGCGAAGTTTGTCCCGCCAACTGGGAACCAGGTCAAGACGCCATTGAAGCATCTACCGAAGGTATAGCCAAATACCTAAGCACTCACTAAGAAACTTTTATTCTGAAAAGAGAAAGCTGCCTTCGGGCGGCTTTTTTTATTGGAAGATCGAAAACAAAATGCACTAAAACCTGTAAACCAAGGCAAGATTTCCGTTAATTCCCGCCGCCAGAGAAAGTTTTGTGCCAGGCTGCATCAACCGATAAACGGTTTTTCCGATGGCAAATCCAAGCGCAGCACCAATAAGCACATCGCTGCTCCAGTGTTTATCATCATATACTCTCGACAAACCAACACCTGATGCTAATCCGTAGGCCAAAATACTCACCCAGAGCTTTTCATGGTATACCGACGACATAAAAGCAGCTAGAGAAAAGGCTGTGATGGTATGGCCTGATGGAAATGAAGTATAAGAAAACCCCTTAAAAGGCCCTTCCCAGAGTCGGGGATTAGCTGGCAAATCCTGATTAGGTCGGTGGCGATGCGTTAAATTCTTTAAAACCTGAACAGTAAAAGCACTCATCACCCAGGCTTGCGTGCCGCCCAATGCAATTTGCCGAGCACGCTGATCATCAAACGCCAAACCATAAACATAGTAGCCTCCCATAGCTATTGCCGGATAAAGGCCATTTCCCCATGGCTCAAATACGTATTTCGAAACCTCATCCAGGGCATGACTGCTATTCCTTAAGAAGAACGTTCTAACCTCATCGTCGTATATGTAAAGCAATACGCCAGCGGCTGTTACACCTGCTGCTGCTACCCATTGCTTGTTGTTCCAATGCAATGGAGCTGTAAAAACAGTTTTGGTGGCATTTAAATAGCTTTTAAAATACTGACCGTTGGGTTGATCGGGATAGTTGTAAAAATCAACAACGGAAGGTACTGACTGTGCCAATCCTGTAAAAGACAGACAAAAAAGCACCAATGTAAATAAAGTGTATTTAAGGTGTTTACTTATCATAAAACAGAAACAAAAAACTACTCAAGCCCTTTGGCCTCATTCCAGTAATGATCCATTTCTTCTAGATCCATTTCTTCGATGTTTCTACCATCCTTTTTCGATGCAGTTTCAATGTATTGAAATCGGGAAATGAATTTTCGGTTGGTGCGTTCCAGGGCATCTTCGGGGTTTACACCAAGGTATCTAGCATAGTTGACCAAAGCAAAAAGCAGATCACCAAACTCATCCTCAACCCGTTGCTTATCTGCTTCCTGATCAACTTCATACTTAAGCTCGTTAAGTTCTTCCATTACCTTGTCCCAAACTTGCTCACGCGCTTTCCACTCAAAACCCACACCTTTTACTTTTTCCTGAATGCGGTATGCTTTTACAAGTGGGGGCATTGATTTGGGCACTCCTTCGAGCACCGACTTTTTACCTTCTTTAAGCTTTAGTTTTTCCCAGTTACTTTTCACATCTTCGGCATCGGCCACCGCAACATCGCTGTATATATGCGGATGGCGGTAAATAAGCTTTTCTGAGATTGCGTCGAGGACATCTTTTATATCGAAAGCACCTTGTTCGGAAGCTATTTTTGAATAAAAAACCAAGTGCAACATCAAGTCGCCAAGCTCGCCACGCATGCCAATTAAATCATTGGACATGATGGCATCCGACAACTCATAAACCTCTTCAATAGTTAGGTGCCTGAGGCTTTCAATCGTTTGGTCTTTGTCCCATGGGCATCCTTGACGCAACTCATCCATTATGGTTAAAAGCCGTTTAAAAGCCAGGAGTTTTTCTTCAATACTGTTCATAATCAAGCCTGAATAAGGGCAATCAGTTCATCTCCTTTGTACGGTTTCGCAATGTAACGATCAATGCCGGCCTGTATAAACCGTTCTTCGTCGCCAGGCATGGCATATGCAGTAACAGCAATAATATTAATTCGTGGCCAGCTGTTTGCCTTTTCTAACTCGCGAATTTTTTTCGTGGCTTCAACCCCATTCATTATAGGCATTTGAATGTCCATCAAAATGACATCATATTCGTTTTTCTCAAAAAGCTCCACGCCAATTTTACCATTCTCGGCCAAATCGGCTGTATAACCTTTTAACTTCAGCACCGCCAAGGCGAACTTTTGGTTCAGCAAGTTGTCTTCAACCAGCAGCACATGTTTCTTTATTTCTTTTGATTTCATCCCTCAGACTAATTAAGTTGATTTTCGTGGGTTGGAAGCGTAAAATAAAATTTAGAGCCCATATTCTTTTTACTCTTCACCCAAATATTTCCATTGTGTTTGTTAACAAATTCTTTACTGAGAATAAGCCCGATACCTGTACCCTTCTCAAATTCAGTTCCTTCGGCCAAATATTGTTCATCGAGTTTAAAAATCTTATCTATTCCTTCTTCTGGAATACCAACACCGGTATCGGAAACGCATACCTCAATGGACATTTTTTTCTTCTTGGCCGCAATACGCACTTCCCCTTTCGAGGAAAACTTAATGCCATTGCTAAACAAGTTGCGCAAAACTGTTCTAATCATATTTTTATCGGCATAAACGAGGGTATTAAAAGGAATTTCAGAAATAAGTTTAATGCCTTTCTTAGCTGCCTGAGATTGTAGCAAGCTCATCACTTCGTTTACAACACTGTTTAGATCAAAAGTACCTGGTGCAAATTTAATCTTTCCTGTTTGTGTGCGCGACCATTCGAGCAAATTTTCGAGCAAACGGTAAGTAGTACTTGAAGCCAGATTAATGTTTTCGATATAGCTGCGACGTTCTGCTTCTGATAAATTCTCATACTCCAATAGTAGCAGACTCGTAAAACCAATGATGGCATTAAACGGGTTCTTTAAATCGTGGGCGATGATACCAAAGAATTTATCTTTGGTAATATTGGCTTGTCGTAAATCATCTTCTCTTTGCTTAAGCGCTTCGTCATGTTGTCGTTTTTTTGTAATATCCTCCATTACAGCGACAAAATGACTGATTTCGCTTTGCTCGTTGAGTATAGGCGATATAACCAGAGATTCCCAATACAGCTCGCCATTTTTCTTTTTGTTCAGCAATTCACCACGCCATATCCGTCTGTCTAATATGGTTTGCCATAGTTCTCGGAAAATATGCACGCTCTCTTGGCCAGATGAAAGAATTCGGGCATTTCGCCCAACTACTTCATTACTAACATAACCTGTAATATCCGAAAAGGCTGGATTCACATACTCTATTTCACCCTCCATATTGGTAATCATGATCATTACCGGGTTCTGTTCAATAGCAGCAGAGAGCTTTTTGATGGTTTCCTGGTTTTTCTTTCTTGAAGTAATATCCATACCAACAACCAAAATTGCTGCCTGGTTGTTATATGAAATCTTACTAACCGATAAGTCTAAGTACACAGCATTACCCTCTTTACTATGTGCCCTGACCTCATAATTACTTTGCAACTTTTCATCATTCATTCGCAGCTTGGCCATTTGTATTATTTTTTCGCGCTCATCGGGATGAACTAAATCGAAAACCGAGGTGTCGGATAAATCGTCAGGAGAAAGACCCGATAAACGATAAAAACATTGATTAGCAAAAAGCAACCTACCATTTTGGTGAATAAGCATAACATCAGGGCTTTGCTCAACAACTGTTTTATATTTTTCCTCGCTTTCGCTCAGTAAGGTATTCAGGGTTTTGAGTTGATTATTATCTTTTCTCTTGCGCAACATGTAGTAAAAAATAACACCTAACATCATAGCCAGTATCACAGATGCAAGCGACATGGCATTGATCAGCTTGTTGTTAAACGAAATTTGTTGCTCTTGTATTAAATTTTGCTGCATAAGCAACTGATGATCGTAACGGGCTTGAATTATTTTTTCGTTTACATTAAGCAACAACAAACTGGTAGTTAAACTTTTGTCGTAAAGAGAATCACCCAATAATGTTGCCGATTCAAGGTACTGATACGCCTGTCTGTAATCATTTAAATTGCGGTAAGCGTCGGCCAAAATACCATACAATTTATGCTCCATTTCGGTATAACCATGCTCGCGTGATTGGGTTAAAGCCCTAGTAGCGACTTTAACGGCTTCGGAAGATTGCCCGCTAGACTGAAGAAACCATGCATAAAAATGCAACGTATTGGCCTGCTTATAATCGCTTAACCCCTCGCCAAATAAGTCGATTGATTTTTGGAAATAAGCCTCTGCTTTTTCTGTCTGTCCCATGCCAGCATACGAAAGGGCCATGTTGTTATACAAAGAACATTTTTCACTCTCTTTGCTTTTAGGCAAAAGTCTAAATGCATCCTTTGAATACCTCAAAGAGACTTCATATTTTTCCAGACTTAACTGAATTAATCCCATGTTTTGATACGACAAACTCATTAGTGCTGAATCGCCTAGCCTTGTTGACAAATCAAGTGCTTCGTTAACAAACCCAAGCCCCTCCTCATACAAACCTACATTATCGTACAATACCGCAATGTTGTTAAGCGTTCGCGTCAAGCTTAAGGTATCGTTAATGATACGTTTCATGTAAATGGCATCAGCGAAATGATCAGCTGAGAGTTTATAAAATCCCAGCAACTTATAAATCGCACCCAAATTATTCAGTGTTTTAATAAGCAAGTTTGTGTCAGCTATTTCACTGATAACAGCTTTGGCATGGCTAAAATAGAAATGACTTTGTTGAAAATCGGACAACAGGTAGTAATCAATCCCCAGGTTATTAAGAAAAACACCCTCCATCTGTGTGTTTCTCAGATTTTGCGCCAACCCTAAACCTATTGAATCGTAAGTAATTGCCCTTCTGGGATCAATATCCGAATAATAACCACTTAGCTGCTGATAAATTTTCAGTTTTACCGTATCATGCGATTGATCAAGCTGATGGATCAAACTGTCGGCTTGAAAAGAGACACCGATTTTCGGCTGCAACAGGAAAATTCCTACCAAAAAAACAACAATCAAGAAAGGTGCAGAGAGCCGCATGAATAGAGTTTTTACAATATAGCACAAATGTAAGTGTTTTTTAGTAAAAATCAACGCAATCAAGGTGGATTCGACGCAACCTACAAATAGCCCTTGCAGAGGCTACACAAAGGCCATAATTTCTAACTTTGCCGGGCACAAGAGCAATACATTATTTGAAAACTAAAACCGTCTTTTTTTTACTGTTCATTAATCTGATGAACACAAGTATGTTGGCACAACCTACAGCGCCTCTTAGCCATAACAACTTCTCGCTGGAGGTGAAAGCCGAATATGGATTTTTGCTAAGTCATCATTTGGAACTCGACATATTTAACGCCCACTTCCCAGCCTTGGAGGTCACCCTGCAAAGGGAAACATGGGGAAAAAAACGCTGGGAACAAGCATACAACTACCCCTCATATGGATTAAGCTTCTGGTATTCAGACCTTGGCGGTTTCGATGCCATTGGTTCAGCTTTTGCCGTGTATCCTACCATCAACTTTCCGCTCACACGGTTTGATAAACAATCGTTGCATTTTAAACTGGGCATTGGTGTAGCTTACCTCACCAACCACTTCGATCGCATCAAAAATTATAAAAACTTCGCCATTGGCTCGGCCTTTAATTTTAGCGCAAGTCTTTATTTCGACTACCGACTTAAGCTATCGAAACGTTTTACCTTTTCGGCAGGTCTCGGACTGACACATTTCTCCAATGGGTCGATGAAAACGCCAAATTATGGACTGAACATACTCACTGCCACAGCAGGGCTTACCGGCTACCTGAGCAAACCCAACCCCGGCTTAAAAAAACAATTTCTTCCCAAGCATTATC
>CAYWNI010000048.1:0-12372 GCA_964459525.1 uncultured Lentimicrobiaceae bacterium
GTCGTTGAGCCATTTATTCTGATAATCAGCAGGGAAAATGACTGCTGCCGCAAACACCGGCCCTGCCAAACAACCTCTGCCTGCTTCATCGCAACCTGCTTCTAATGGATTGTCTGAAAAGGAACTAAACAGCATGGTATAACCTGAAAAGATGAGAAATAATAACAACTGTCGTTACAACCATTAAAAACCGGTTAGTCCACAACGTATGTCTGGCGGTCGAAAAAATATGCGCAGCCATGAGAGAAACGGGTATTCCGGCCACGGCAAAAAAACTCAAATCGTTAAAAACTATTGAAATGCCTGTAATCAGGAAAAAGGCAATGACGAGTAGTAGCAGATTCCTCCTTAGGTTAATGCTTTTTTCGCCAAGGATAGTCACGATTTTAAACGAAATGGCCAAACCAATAATCAACAACAAAATCATAACAACAACCTCAGTTATATTGTTTTGTATATTCCAATCAAAAGTGGGTACAATAGAATGATAATAAAAAATGCCTTCTTCTTCCCATTGATCTTTAATAAAATACCAGCTAAACAGCAACATGTAATTACTAAGTACACCTAGCAAACTTGCGATAAATGGACGCCAGTTGTTCACCCTGTGAAGCAGTATGCCAAACCAAATTATGGCAATCATGAAGATTGCAGGCGGGTAAAATACTGAAGCGAAACCAACATAAATGCCAGCATTAAGGGCATTTTTAATGCTGTCTTCACGTTCGTGAAATGTCATAATGCTCTGCAACAAAAGAATTAATACGAAGCTTATTAAGATTAGTTTGTTCGCTGAAAAATAGTTTGAAAACGATGACAGGAAAAGCAGGTACAAAAACATGGTTAATGTACTAATCATCCCGGTAAAGCCTTGTTTTACTGCAATCATGTTTAATGCGAACACACTTGCTGCCAGCAACACAGGCAAAAATACAGTAAAAAAAATGTTGAGTACGTTACTTGTATGCGACCCGATAGAAAGCGTTTCGTTAGGGAAATCAAAGAAAGATTCAGAATCGATCATTGTTGGCAGACAGCATAAAGTGAGCAACAATAAGAGAATCAGGTAACGCGATATAAAACTTTTGCTAAAATATCTGATCATACTAGGGTGGTCTCATCTAACTGAATAAACTAATTTTCAAAATTAGTTCTTTTTGGCTATAGCACAAGTTGCTGGGTAGAGTTATTCACCGTTCTACATGAGTTTTTAGGTTTCTTGTTGTTGTGCTCATTTCGCCAAAGCCTCATCTTATCACTTAGGTAACGAAGGTGTTATATCAATCCACGTATGTGTAATTTAAAGGGTGTTTAGGGCGAAAAGGGTATTTATAAATAAGTTAAAAGGTTCTGCGTTGTTAATACCTTAAGTCTTTCCCAATATCATTACGAAAATAGCGGCCTTCAAAATGGATGTTCTCAGCGTTGGCGTAAGTGTTTTGCAATGCCTCTTCGAGCGTGTAGCCATAGGATGTTACTGCCAACACCCTACCGCCACTTGTTTTTATGGTGTTTTTTTCAATATCAGTGGAAGTGCCTGCATGAAACACGATGCAGTTGCTCATGTTATCGAGTCCTGTAATGACTTTGCCTTTTTCATATTTTTCGGGATAGCCGCCAGAAACCAGAAAAACTGTTGATGTACAGCGGTCGTCGACGGTTATTTTGCTGTTCTGCAAAGTTCCGCTGGCTGTATCGAGAAGCAGTTGTAACAAATCTGATTCTATTCGCGGAATAATCGACTCGGTTTCAGGATCGCCTAACCTACAATTGTATTCAATAACTTTCGGAATGCCATTTTCTTGGATAAGTCCAAAAAAGATAAACCCTTTGTAATCAATTTGCTCTTGCTTTAAGCCGGTTATGGTTGGGGCAATTATTGTCTTTTCGATGGTTTCCATCAGTTCTTTGTTGGCAAACGGAACTGGCGAAACCGACCCCATGCCGCCTGTATTCAGTCCTGTGTTGCCTTCTCCAATTCTTTTATAGTCCTTTGCCTCAGGTAAAACCAAATAGTTTTCGCCATCGGTAAGCACGAACACAGAAAGCTCTATACCCGTTAAAAATTCTTCGATAACCACTTTTTTCGAAGCCTCGCCAAAGCGCGATTCAGTAATCATAGCGGTAAGTTCTGTTTTTGCTTCTTCGAGGTTGTCGAGAATGATAACACCTTTTCCCTGTGCCAAACCATCTGCTTTAAGCACGTATGGAGGTTTAAGCGTTTCAAGAAAGTGTATTCCCTGCTCCATGTTTTCAGCAGCCACGGTTAGGTGTTCGGCTGTAGGAATATGGTGCCTGCGCATAAAATCTTTGGCGTAGTTTTTACTTCCTTCCAGCATGGCACCTGCTTTTGATGGGCCAATAATGGGGATGGTACAAAGAATCTTGTCTTCCAGAAAAAAATCTCTAATACCTTCAACAAGTGGATCTTCCGGGCCAACAACAACCAGATGAATATCGTGCTCAATAACAGCTGTTTTAATCTGTTTAAAATCGTTGATTACAAGCGGAAGGTTGGTAGCGATTCCACGTGTTCCAGCATTTCCCGGAGCAACAAATACTTTTTCAGATAATTTGCTTTGCGAGATTTTCCATGCAAGGGCATGTTCTCTTCCTCCTCCACCAAGTATTAATGTGTTCATTGTTGAGTTTTTTTAGTCAAACGAATTTGTGTTCTTGTCCATCATTTTTTCAAAGCTATTCCAAAGCAGCATTGCTGTCCGGTCCCACGAAAAAAGCAGTTTTTGAGATTTTCCTTTTTCTGTGAGTTTGTCGGTCATTTCTTTATCAAAAGCGATGGTTTCCATGGCTTTAACAATGCTGTTGATGTCCAACGGATTTACCAGAATGGCGGCATCGCCAGCTACCTCAGGCATAGAGGTGGTGTTTGAGGTAATAACGGGTATCCCAGCACTAAAGGCTTCAATAATCGGTATGCCAAAACCCTCGAAAACAGAAGGATAGGTTAATGCCTTGGCACTACCCATTACTTTTGCCAGTGTTTCGGGTTCAAGTCGGCCAGTAAAAATCACCTCATTTTTAAAATCCATTTCTCCGTAGCTGGTTTTAATGTCGTCAGACCAATACATTTTTTCGCCCACCACCAAAAGCTTGGTTTGGTGGTCGCTATGTTTATTTCTAAAAACATCGAAAGCTTTAAACAGGTTGGCCAAATTTTTTCTTGGATTTAATGCGCCTATAAAAAGAAAGTACTCTTTTCCATCTGTAAATTGGTTCTTTATCAGTTTTTTATCTGAGTTGCTAATGATTTTGTAGAGGTCGTTAATTCCGTTGTGTACCACGTCAATTTTTTCGGGCTGGATGCGGTATTGTTTTATGATGTCTGTTTTTGAAAAATGCGATACGGTAGCAATTCGGTTCGCTCGTTTTGCGAATTTTGGTGTAAACCGCCGGTAATGCCATCTGGCAGGCTGTGGTATGTATTCTGGGAAATGTTCAAAGTTTAGATCATGTATAACCAGCAGTGTTGGTGTTTTGGCCGATAGTGAAAGGTAGGCATCGGGCGAGATAAAAGCGTCTGCCTTTATTTTTCGCAGAATGCGTGGGATAACCACCTCGAACCAATAAATGAACAAAAAGGGATGTCGGGCTGGTGGGCCAGCTACAATAGGTGTTACATTTTTTCCGAAAATAAATACTGGGTCGTATGCCCTGTCGAAAATAAAAAAAAACTCATGCTCAGGATGGTTTTGGGTGATCCTTTTCATGGTTTCGTAGGTAAACCACCCGATTCCTTCAAGTCGGTTTTTTAGCAATAGACGGGTGTTTACAGCAATTCTCACGATTATCTTTTAAAATGACAGCCTGCAAATATCTTAAAAATTGTTCAGAGTCGGGCTTTTAGCACAACGAATAGCCAGCCGGTAAACAATCCACAGCAAATGCCTAAAAAAGCTCCTGCCAATACATCCGATGGATAGTGCACGCCCAAATAAACACGGCTATACATGATAAGCACTACATAAAACACTAGAATTGAAGTGAGCCAGCGAGGAGTAGGGCGGTAGGCAACAAAAAGAAAAGCTGTCAGCGCCGCCGAGTTGGTGGCATGCGACGACACAAAACCATATTGGCCACCGCATCCTTTTATTGTCCGCAGCAGGTCGGTGAGTTCAGGTTGGTGACATGGGCGCAAACGCATGAAAGTTTCCTTGAAAAGGTGTACCGAGGTTTGATCGGCCAGAGCAATGGTTAGTGCAACCAAAGCAAATGCCAGTATAGCGTGCCATTTAAATCGTTTAATAATAAAATAGGCAAGCAACAAATACAAAGGTAGCCATGATAGCTTTGCAGATGCAAAAATCATGATGTAGTCGAGCAAGACGTTGTGCTGCTGATTTATTGCCAACAGCAGTTCCTTGTCGATATGAAGCAGAAAATCCAACATGCAGAATTACAGATTTAAGGCTTTTTGCTTTAATTCGTAGTAAGCAGGGTTGTATGGATTACGTTTGATGAGCTTATCGAGGTTTTCAAGGGCTTTCTTTTTCTTTCCTTTTTCCATTGCTTTTTCAACCCTTTGCATAAAATCTTCGTCGTCTTTGCATTTTAGCCCAGGACTTTTTCCATTGCAAATAAAAAGTGCTTCGTTTTCGGCTGTTTGAGTGCCTTCAATAACAAATTGAACAGGTATTTCCATGCGGGTGTATTTGTTATCAGAGCATTCGTTCCATTGCCCTTCGCTGGCAAGCACAAACTCCTTTACTATGTCGTCGATACCATAGCTTAGGTTGTTTTTTGTCCGGAGATCAGTAATAGTGCCCTCGCAGTCAACCGTTAAGTCAATCAGGATTATCCCCATGACGCAGTTGTTTTTCGCTATGTCGGGGTAGGTAACTTTTTGGTGAAAGAGTTTTTCAAAATTGAAATATCCCCCTTTGTATCTGTAATTCAGTAAGTTTATCAGGTTTGATTTACGCTGCTCCGAAATAGATAATGTGTCTTGAGCAACGATTATGCCGGAAAAAAGAAGCAGTAAAAATAATGTCAAACTTGATTTTTTCATGGTGCATTTTTTTGTAAAAATAGTTTTTTTGCTTTAGCAGGAAAGTTCAACAGCTTCGTGGTATGCAAAAAAACCAAGAGAATTAAAGGCTATCGGCTTTGGATAATTTTGTTAATGCTTTCCAGTAAGTCCCTGGTTTGTTTCAGTGTTCCGATAACTTCCAGCTTGCTCATTGAGGTTTCGTCCTGGTGTTTGAGGAGGTATTCTTTGGCTCCTTTCACAGTCATTCCTTTTTCTTTAAGCAAATGAATGATTAATTGGATGTGAACGATATCCTTTTTGTTGTAATAGCGGGTTAGTTTTTTGTTTTTTTTTGGTTTTAGCAAACTGAATTCTTGTTCCCAATACCTAATTTGTGTTGGCGTAACATTTAGTAATTCAGCTACTTCGCCAATCTTATGGTATAGTTTTTCGCCCATTTGATTAATCTAAAGATTGATTTGAATACTTCGACTGAGCGAAAATTGCCCCAAACTCATCAGGGGTTAGGTCGTTGAAAAAATAATAGATTGGATTGACGGTGCGGCCATTTTTGCGTACTTCGTAATGCAAATGCGGCGCTGTTGATTTCCCAGTATTTCCCACTGTTCCAATGAGTTGTCCGCGTTTGACTATTTCGCCACGTTTCACTTTAATGTCTTGTGTATGGGCGTAGAAGGTTTGGTATCCAAATCCGTGATCGATAAGAATAGTGTTTCCGTAACCTCTCGATGACTTATTGGTTTTCAGTACCTTACCTTCGCCAGTAGCATAAATTGGGGTTCCCCGAGGTGCGCTAAAATCAACTCCAGCATGGAATTTATTGATTTTATAGATTGGATCGATACGGTATCCATAGTAAGAAGAAAGTCTCTTGAGATCGACGTTGCTCACCGGTTGAATTGCTGGGATACTTGCCAACATGAGCTCTTTGTTTCGAGCCATTTCGTATACTTCATCAAATGATTTCGATTGAACATATACCTGTCCGGCGAGTTTATCTAGTTTTTTAGCTGTGCGCATAAGGAGTTCCGAAGTACTAAACCCTTCCAGATGTGTGTATCTGTCAACCCCACCATATCCGGCTTGTCGCATCGACTTTGGGATAGGTTCGGCTTCAAAAATTATTCTGTATATATTGTTGTCGCGATCACCCATTTCATCAACAAGCTGTTGTAGATTATCCAGGCGACTGTTCAGAATTTCATATTCAAGTGTAACATGTTCAAGTTCGGTTTTTTGAATCCTTTCGCGTGGAGTTTCAAAAAAGGTGTATACCAAAATGATCAGCCCTGTTGAAAGAGCGAGTGATGTCATGAGGAAAAGAAATGCATTAACAAATTTTTGCCCTCCCGACTTTCTAACTTCCTCGTAAGCAAGCGTTTTCGGATTAAAAAAATATTTTGTTTTGGCCATAATAGTTTTTAACGCAGGAGCAAAATTAATAAAATAGGCTACATTTGCAACCTTAAAAATTATTAATATCAACAATAACCTGTTAATCAGTTTGCTATGAAGTCCTCTGAGATTAGAAAGGCTTTTCTTACTTTTTTTAAGCAGAAGCAACACCAAATTGTATCTTCGGCTCCTATGGTCGTAAAAAATGACCCTACACTCATGTTTACCAATGCCGGCATGAACCAGTTTAAGGATATTTTCCTTGGAAATTCACCAGCCCAGCATGCCCGAATTGCCGACACGCAGAAATGCTTGCGTGTGAGCGGAAAACACAACGACCTTGAAGAGGTTGGTCATGACACCTATCACCATACCATGTTTGAAATGCTTGGTAATTGGTCGTTTGGTGGAAATCCTGAAGCTTATTTCAAAGAAGAAGCTATCGCTTGGGCATGGGAGTTTTTAACAGGTGTGCTGAAAATAAACAAAGAAAGTCTATATGTCACCGTCTTTGAGGGTGATAGTGGGGATGAACTGGAAATGGATTCTGAGTCGTTTGATTTTTGGAAAGCATTTGTTCCGGAAGAGCGTATTTTGATGGGCTCAAAGAAGGATAATTTCTGGGAGATGGGTGATTCCGGTCCTTGTGGCCCTTGTTCTGAAATTCATGTCGACATAAGAACGGAGGCTGAAAAGAGCAAAATTTCTGGAAAAGACCTGGTAAACAATGATCATCCTCAAGTAATCGAGATATGGAACTTGGTATTTATCGAGTTCAATCGCCTTTCATCAGGAAAACTTGAGCCGCTAGCCGCTAAGCATGTCGACACAGGGATGGGTTTTGAAAGACTTTCGATGGTAATGCAAGGCGTTCAGTCTAACTACGATACCGATGTTTTTACTCCCTTGATTGCGAAAGTTGCTGCGTTGTCAGGCAATAAATATGGGTTAGATAACGAAAAAGACATCGCCATGCGCGTAATTTCTGATCATGTTCGGGCTGTTACTTTTGCAATAACTGATGGCCAGCTGCCTTCAAACAATGGAGCTGGTTATGTTATCCGCAGGATACTTAGACGGGCTGTTCGATACGGATTTACTTTTCTTGGTTTTGAAGAGCCATTTTTGTTCCAACTTACCTCTGTACTGGCCGACCAAATGGGAGAAACTTTCCCTGAGTTGGTTTCGCAACAGTCGTTTGTAATGCAAGTGATAAAAGAGGAAGAACAAGCATTTTTGCGTACTCTCGCTCAAGGAATTCGTCGGTTTGAGCAGTATATCCAACTGCATTCAGATGAAAAACAAATAGATGGAGCTTTTACTTTTGAGCTTTTTGACACCTTTGGCTTCCCGGTAGATTTAACCCAGCTTATCGCTCGTGAAAAAGGATATACCATTGATATGGATGGGTTTAATCGAGGTTTGGAAGAGCAAAAACAAAGATCTAGAAATGCTGCATCAGTTGAAACAGGCGATTGGATTGAGCTCGGCTATACAGGGGATTCAGTAGGTTTTGTGGGCTATAATTCACTTCGTGAGAACGTCAAAATACTTAAATATAGAAAAGTAACAGCCAAGAAAAAAGTAAATTACGAGGTGGTACTCAACAGAACGCCTTTTTATGCCGAGTCTGGCGGACAAGTCGGCGATATAGGATTGTTGATTTCCTCAACGGAAACCATTCGTGTGATCGATACAAAAAAGGAAAATAACCTGATTGTGCATTATGTAGAGGCTTTGCCGATAAACCCAGAGGCTGATTTTGAGGCCGTTGTCGATGAGCAAAACCGTAAGCTGATTGCTTGCAACCATAGCGCAACACACTTGATGCACGCAGCTTTGCGTAAGGTGTTGGGTGTTCATGTTGAACAAAAAGGTTCGTTGGTAGAAGTTGACCGTTTGCGCTTCGACTTTGCTCATTTTGCCAAAATGAGTGATGAGGAAATCAAAGAAGTGGAACGTATTGTGAATGAGAAAATACGTGAGAATATTGTTGGGGATGTCCTCGAAAATGTACCTATTAAAGCGGCACAGGAAATGGGAGCAATGGCTTTGTTTGGTGAGAAATATGGAGAAGAGGTGAGGGTTGTTGCCTTCGATTCTGGTTACTCCATTGAGCTTTGCGGGGGTACACATGTGGGTGCTACTGGGAATATCGGTTTGTTTAAAATCGTTTCAGAGAGCGGCATAGCCGCTGGTGTTAGGCGAATAGAAGCAGTAACTGGATTGTATGCAGAGAGATTTATTGACGAAAACCTGAACACCTTAACTGAAATTAAGTCGCTTTTTAAAAACCAACCTAACCCAGTATTGGCAGTAAATCAGTTGCTTGAAAAGGCTTCGCTTTTGCAAAAAGAAATAGATTCGTTGCAAAAAGAAAAAGTCGGACAAATGGCTGAAAAACTTTTTAATGACGGAGTGTTTATTTCGGGTAAGCGGCTTATAACCAGTAAAATGAACCTAGATGTAAATCAAGGAAAATTGCTTGCTCAAAAATTGCGAGCATTGGATAACAACGTTGTAGTTGTGCTGGCACTTATTTCAGAGGACAAAATAAATCTGGTTATTGCAGCTTCAGATGCTGTAGCAGAAGAAAATGGTTTTGACGCTTCGGCTGCAATAAAAAAGGTTGCCTCTTTGATAAAAGGAGGTGGCGGTGGACAGCCAACCATGGCCACGGCAGGTGGGAAAGACGACTCAAAGGTTTCTGAAGTGTTTGATGCCGTTGCCGAAATGTTGCGGTAATTTAGTGGATTTTTGTTTGCGATTTTTTGGACAATTATAACTGAATAAAACTGAAAAGGTTTTGCTTTTTGGTTTATTGCGGTTAATTTTGTTTTTAAGATGTTGATTTAAAGGATAGTAATAGGTGTTGTTTTTTATTTACTTTTGTTAATAACGCTTTTAATAAAAAATGTGCCCATCATTACCACATCGGCTATTTTTTTCTAAATTTACCCGATCTGCTTGGTCGGGTTTATAAAACTGAATTTTCATGACAGTACGACATATAATTAGCATTGTTTCAATAACGTTAATCGGATTTTTTTATCTGGTAGGCGTTGGTGTTTATGCTCAAAACGATTGCGATTCTGATCAGGATGCTGAGTTGGTAAACTTCAGCACTTTAAGCCCTGTCCAATCTGAGATATCTGATTTGAAAGGTTGGGCCAAGCAGGATAACGGACGTTGGCTGTCGAGCCGAAACAGAATTCCGTATACCGACGATCGTACCAACAAAAGTCTTGGTGCTGAGCGGAAACTGGGACAGGATAACATCATCGTATTGCAGCTGCGTAAAGTAATGATTGGCAACGATCAGTATAATGTTCTGGTTAAAAAGTACCACGATGGCGAATTTGAGTTTCCTATCCTGCTCGAAAACTGGCGAAGTTTCAAATCGCTCGATTTTTATGTTTTTAAAAGTAGCAAGCTCGAAGAACTTTTACCTGACGAAGTTGAATTTAACGAGGAGTATGCTGTAAACCTGAATGTTTATGTGCGGGGAACTATACGTGATTACGAAACAAAAATTGAAGACGACGAAATAATCAAGGCCATACAGTCGGTTGATCGTGGTGAAACCGTAAACGACTGGAATATTGTGTTTGCCGTTTATCCTATAAAAAACGGTGAAGATGAAGTGCTTCGTTTTAAGCTTATTAAATCGTTCCGAAAAAAATACATGGCCAGTTATTACGCTGCTCCGCAAAACTGGGAGAAGAATTTTGACATGACATTTTATGAAACACGATTCTATCTGTTCAAGTCATTTATTCGTGATGCTCAGGAGTTTATTCTTCCTGTAACAAACCCAAACGATCCTTTGGCCAATGCTGATGCCTATATCAACAACTACAACTGGGGCGTATTGAAGTATCAGATGGGAGATTACCCTACAGCTATGGAGTATTTTGATAAAGCGATTGCAGAAGAACCTGATAAGCACGACTTCTTAATATATTCATTTAGAGGTAATGCCCGTAGTAAGATGCGACTTTATAGTGATGCAATAGCTGATTTTGATAAAGCCCTAGACTACCAACCTGAGGATATAATGAATTACTCCAATTGGGTGAGAAATTATTTTAACAGAGGTGTAGCAAAGTACAACATGTATGACATGCCCGGTGCTTGCAAGGATTGGAACAAAGCCTTGGAGTTAGGGTTTGGCCCCGCTCATGATTACCTTATAAAGTATTGCCAATAATTTTTAGCCTGCGTATTTGATATGCCAAAACTATCTGCTTATTTACTCTTTATCATACTTACCTTCGCCGGTCTTGTTTCTGTGGGGCAGTCTTTATCAGGTTCCGTTTCTAATGGAGGCGGCTACAACCACGACTGGCAGTTTAATTATCATCTTGGGTTTACGCAGTTTTACGGCGATGCCAGCAACAATGGGTATTTTAACAAGCTTTCCGGCGAAAGTGCTTTTGGAACGGGATTTATCGTGCGTAAGTTCTTTTCGCCTGTGTTCGCTTTGGGGGGCGGATTATTCTACACGGGCTTAAAAAGCCATAAAGTGAAAGGGGCCACAGGTAACACCGTTGACTTCACATTAACAGGTAATAATTACGATTTTGGTGTTCATTTGTATGCAGATTTGAGTAATTTGTTCTTTGGAGATTATTACCGTAAAGTTAGTTTTTATTCAACACTGGGTCTTGGTTATTCAGGTTGGAATTCTACCCTCGACGATAAACTCTCTGGGCTTGTTATTAATAGCGGCGATTTAGTAAGTGGAGTTGCAACCAAATCATCCGGCGCTGTAATTCCCTTTGCATTAGGAATAAATGTTTATTTAAGTGAGAATTGGGCGTTGAATTTTGAGGGTAATCTGCGTACCATTATGAACGATGATGTTGATAATTGGGCTGATGGATTTAAGTACGATCAATTGTTTTATACCCAAGTAGGGATATCCTATTTCCTTAATAGAGGCCGAACCAAAAAACCAAAAGCACCACCTAGAACGGGCGAGCGTCCGCAGGATTGTAACCAATCGGCCAACCGTCCACCACTAGAGCCTATTCCACTTTACGATTACCACAAACCAGAACCTAGTGCTAAAAAAACTGTCGCTAGTCAGCCTGTATCGCCTGCTTCTGTTGAAGTTATGACGATTTCTCCTCAGATAGGGTTGGTTTATCGGGTACAGGTATTAGCAAAAACACAGCCTTTGTCATCGGTAGCTTACTTGAAAAACCGACTGGGGATCTCATCTGAAATTTTCGAGAATTTTCAAGATGGTGTGTACCGTTATTCTGCTGGCACCTTTGCTACTTACCGTGAAGCTTTGGCATACAGTCAGCAACTTAGACAAGCTGGAATACACGATGCTTTCGTGGTCGTATACCAAAATAATCGACGGATAAAACTTACCGACGACCTAAAACGGTATTAGTTTGGTTTCTTGTTTTCCTGTAATAAAAAAAGGATTTCCTAAAGGAATAATGTTGGTTTCAGTTTTAGTTACCAGTCTGTACCTCTGGTCTGTACCCAGATTTCTAAAACCCATACTACCACTCGAATCGGGCTGTGCCCAATCGATAGCTTTCCATTCATTGTCGTTATAAACGGCAAGATATAAGTATTTAGTATCATTTGTCAGACAAACAAGCGCAGTATCACGCGTATCCATGTATTCATTCGTTACATCAATATAATTGTAATGGCCCAGATAAGGTGGGGTATGGTCTTGTTGCGTTTTTGTTGAAAAGAGACTCTGAGGGATTTTCGCAAAAGACCTTCTGTAAACTTTTGGGGTATTGTGTTTTGGAAAAGGATTGCGTTCTTCGCTCACCGACAATGCCATTTGTTTGCCCTCAGGAAGTATTACGGTGGCAGTGTAAATTCCTCCTGTAGTGTCAGAAAAATAAGGGCAATAGTCTATTGCTGCAGCAATACCTATGCTTCGGAGGGCATACGTTTTATACAAAGCCAGATCAAGATTGTTTCCAATTTTA
>CAYWNI010000049.1:0-12174 GCA_964459525.1 uncultured Lentimicrobiaceae bacterium
ATACGTTCTCAAGGTAATCATCCTCCCCACTATTGTTGAATCGGTTTACTTTAAGTTATTGTTGATTTTGGCAGCCATTCTTTTGGCTTTTTTTATTTATAAAATGAGATTGAGGCAGTTAACACAACAACGAAATAGATTGCAAGAGTTTGCCGACCAACAAACAGCTAACCTTCGTGCTATAAACGAAACGCTTAATAATGTTATCATTAAGCAGGAAATAACCACCCGAGAACTGGCAGAATCGAACAAAACAAAAGATAAGTTTCTCTCGATTATTGGGCATGATTTGTTGAACCCGATGAGCACCGTACTTGGTTTTTCTGATTTGTTGGTTAGCCCGGGAAATGAATACAGTCTTTCCGAAAAGTCATCATTTGCCAAAACAATTAACATAACTGTGCGTGAACTGATCTCTTTGCTTACAAACTTATTGCAATGGGCTCGTTTACAAAGTAATACCATTGTCATTAATCCGGAGGATTTCTTGTTTAAAGAGGTGATTAGCGAAACGCTTTTGTTGCTGCGTAGCAATATTGAAGGAAAAGGCATTAATGTTGTGATAGATATTCCGCCAACAACCGCAGTTTATGCCGATAAGAATATTGTGTCTACCATTTTGCGGAACTTACTTTCAAATGCCATAAAATTTACTCCCAAAGGGGGATTAATTACAGTGCAATTGGAGACTGATGGAATTATGAAGCGTATAAAAATTGAAGACAATGGTATAGGGATAACCGAGGAAAATACCGCACGTCTTTTTGGTGATGAGGGTTATACTACGAAAGGTACCGAAAACGAATCGGGCACAGGTTTGGGCTTGCGTTTGGTTTATGAATTTGTAAAACTTAGCGGAGGCAAAATCACTGTTGAGTCTCAACCAAAAAAAGGAACTACCTTTTGTTTTACGCTGCCCGAGGGGATTGTGTAAATACTTTAAAATGAGAATTAATCTGTGATGAGTTTTTTTTTAAAAATGCCCTTGATGGCGATGTTAATCCTAAGCATGACCTCGTTTGGTCAAGAAAAAGCTGCCAGTTTCGCTCCCTATGTAAATCCCATGACGGGCACCCAAAATATGGGACATACTTTTCCAGGCGCAACCGTTCCTTTTGGGATGGTTCAACTTAGCCCCGAAACGGGGAAAGAGCCTATGTTTATCGATGGCGTTTATAACAAAAATGCCTACCGCTATTGTGCCGGATACCAATACAACGACACCGTTATTTATGGTTTTAGCCACACACATTTTAGCGGAACAGGTCACAGCGATTTGGGTGATTTCCTGCTGCTCCCTACCGTGGGCGCTCTTGTGCTGGATCCCGATAGCGGAGTATTTTCCACATTCTCGCATAAAAGTGAAACGGCATCACCAGGATATTATCAGGTAGACTTGAAAAGTTTTGGCATTAATGCCGAGCTTTCTGCCAGCGAACGCGTTGGATTTCACCGCTATACTTTTCCAAAATCTGATAGCGCCCACCTTTTGCTCGACCTTATGGCAAATATTTACGATTTTGACGACAAAAATGTGTGGGCTTTTGTGCGTGTCGAAAATGACACACTGGTAACAGGTTATCGCCAAACAACAGGCTGGGCGCGCACGCGAACGGTTTATTTTGCTATGGTTTTTTCTAAACCTGTTCATTCATATGGCCACGAAAAATATGATGATTCGCCTTACAAGGGCTTTTGGAGAAAATTCAACGAAAAAGAGAATTTTCCGGAAATGGCTGGTCGTAAAATCAAAGCTTTCTTCAATTTTAAAACGGAAGAAAACGAAGAAATACTAATTAAATTCGCTCTTTCGGCTGTAAGTACCGAAGGCGCTCTGAAAAATATGCAAGCCGAAATTCCTGGCTGGGATTTTGACTTGGCTGTAGAAAATGCCCAACAAAAATGGAATGCCCAGCTTAGCAAAATTCAGGTGGAAATGGAAACCGAAGACAAAAAAAAGACCTTTTATACCGCCTTGTACCACACCATGTTAAGCCCGGTTATTTTTGAAGATGTCGACGAACAATACCGCGGACTTGATGGTAACATACACACATCCGATGGGTTCGTTAATTACACTATCTTTTCACTTTGGGATACCTACAGGGCGTTACACCCGCTTTTCAACCTGATTGAGCCCAACCGTAACCGCGACATGATCAGGTCGATGCTGGCGCATTACGACCAAGGTGTGCATGGCATGTTGCCCATTTGGAGCCATTATGCCAACGAAAACTGGTGCATGATTGGTTACCACGCTGTTTCTGTTATTGCTGACGCCGCCGTTAAAGGCGACACTTCTTTTGGCTTGCCTCACGCGCTAAAGGCCGCTATAAGCACCTCGCAGGTGAATTATTTTGATGGCATCGGCGAATACATCAGGTTGGGATATGTGCCCGAAGACAAAAGCGGTTCGTCGGTTTCTAAAACGCTTGAATATGCTTACGACGATTTCTGTATCGCCCAACTGGCAGATGTTTTAGGTGATTCGCTCGTTGCCCAAGAGTACAACAAGCGTTCTGAAAATTTTCGACATGTTTATAATTCGGCAACAGGTTTTTTCCAGCCTAAGCTCAGCAATGGAATGTGGAAATTGCCTTTTGATCCGCTCGAAACCCATGATCAGGGTTTTATCGAAGGAAATGCCTGGAATTATGGTCTGTATGTGCCTCATCAGGTGGATACATTGATCGTCCTCATGGGAGGAAAAAATGCTTTTTCGGCACACCTTGATTCGCTGTTTACCATGCATCTCGACGACCGCTATTTTGAAAAAACAGAAGACATAACCCGTGATGGTATTGTAGGAAATTACGTGCATGGCAACGAACCTGGTCACCATATTCCTTACCTCTACAACAGGACAACCGATTCATGGAAAACACAAGAGCGGGTCCGCTTTTTACTGGCCAACATGTATGGCAATACCCCCGATGGGCTTTGTGGTAATGACGACGCCGGACAAATGTCGGCATGGTACATATTTAGTGCATTGGGCTTTTATCCTGTTTGCCCCGGTTCTCCTGATTATGCTGTCGGAAGTCCTTTGGTAAAGGAGGCTGTAATTCGCCTCGAAAACGGAAAAATACTCACGGTAAAAGCAAAGAACCAGAGCAGCAAAAATGTTTATGTTAAAAAAATCACGCTCAACAATAAGCCAATAATTAGCGGTTTAATTAATCACCAAGAGTTAATGAAAGGAGGCGAGTTGTTGTTCGTAATGACTGATAAACCTGTAAAAAGGGCATTTGAAAATTGATTCGGTGTTTTAGGAAAGAATAGGGCATATGTTTTGCAATAACCCAATTTTTGAGGTAACTTTGGGGTTTAATATCAACATTATGCCTGAATCAAATAACAGAGTACAATTTTTAGGTGCCGCCGGCACAGTTACCGGATCGAAATATTTGCTGCACCTCAACGATAAAAAAATACTGGTCGACTGTGGGCTGTTTCAGGGGCTGAAACCACTACGAGAACTGAACTGGAACGAATTCCCTGTCGACCCTTCTACCATCGATTGCGTATTGCTCACGCATGGCCATCTCGACCATTGTGGCTACCTGCCGCGGTTGGTAAAACAGGGCTTTTCAGGACACATATTTTGCACAGCGCCCACTGCCGACTTGGCTACAATTATTCTCAAAGACAGTGCAAAAATTCAGGAAGAAGACGCTGCCTATGCCAACTTAAAAGGTTTTTCGAAGCACTCTCCCGCCTTGCCACTTTATAATCTGGATGACGTTGAAGCAACCATCCCTTTGTTTTATCCAGTTGAAGTTGATAAGTTGGTAGATTTCGAAAACAAGATTTCGTTTCGTTTTCGTCGTGATGCCCACATTCCGGGAGCTGCTTTTATCGAGTTGCGCGTAAACGATAAGTGGATTGTTTTTTCAGGTGATTTGGGTCGTCCCAACGATCCTATGTTGCTTCCACCCGAATATCCGGAGCAGGCCGATTACCTTTTTGTTGAGTCTACTTACGGCGACAGAGAGCATTCAGAAGAGCCAACCGAAGACATTCTGCTGCGCATTATCAACGATAGCCTGCTGAAGCATGGCCCGTTGTTCGTGAGTAGCTTTACTGTCGATCGTGCTCAGGATTTCATGTACCTCATTTGGAAACTGAAACAAGAAAACAAAATCCCTGATTTGCCCGTTTATCTTGATAGCCCGATGGGTGTTGATGTGAGTAAGCTTTTCTTAAAATATCCCGAATGGCAAATTATTAACCCAGAGGTGTTTCAGGATGTTTTTAAGAACACACGAATGGTGCATTCTGTTGAAGAAACACGGGCGCTGGCCAGAAACAAAAACCCACATATTGTTATAGCTGGAAGTGGCATGATGAATGGTGGCCGTATTCTGGAATACCTCGAATCGCAACTCGGAAACCCCAATGCTACCTTTGTTTTGCCGGGCTATCAGGCCGAAGGAACACGTGGTCGCACGCTGGCTGAAGGTGGGCAGTCGCTCAAATTACGGGGCAAATATTATTACGTAAAGGCTACCATCGAACACATTACAACCATGTCGTCGCATGCCGATCAGAGTGAAATTATTGATTGGGTAAGCCATTTGCAACATCCGCCAAAACAGGTTTTTGTAGTCCATGGAGAAAAAACATCTGCCGAAACCTTACAACAAAAACTGACTGAACTGTTTGGTTGGAATGCAGTTGTGCCAAAGCTAATGGATGAATTCCCGCTAGAGGTTTAATTTTCCTTATCTTGGTTGTTTAGGATGTAATTGGCAATATCGAGGTACAGGTAGATATCGTCGGTTTGTTCTCCATGATAAATGGCAGAGCGCTTGTGTCCTAAACGCACTACAACGGCATTTTGATCGGGCAGAGCAAAAATGTACTGACCCAAAATTCCACGCATGTACGGAATTTCTTGGTTGTCATAAGGAATTATCCACCAGTGCAGTCCATAAAAATCAACAGGCTGGTCGCGGTCATCAATTAGGTACGAAGCAGGTTGGGTAGCTTTTTCAATAAACGATTCTGAAACGATTTGCACGCCATTCCATTTCCCTTTGTTTAGCACCAGCTGACCCAGACGGGCAAAATCGCGTGCATTGGAGTTAAAGCAACAAAACGCTTTTTCAATGCCATCTTTTTTATCGAGCGACCAAAGTGCATCGTGTGTTGCGCCAATTTTTCTCCAAATTTTTTCAGAAGCATATGCGCTGAGCGTTTTTCCCGTAACCCGGTTAAGCACCATTGCCAGTAGTTGTGTGTTTATGCTTTGGTAGTTGAATTTTTTTCCGGGTGTTTCAATGCCTTCCAGTTGACTTACCAACGTTTGCAGGTCGTTGCCATAATAGGCTTGCGTAGTAACGCAGTTTATATCAGTGTATGTCTCTTCCCAATTGGTTCCTGCGCTCATGGTTAGCAAGTTCCGAAGCGTGATATTTTTTCGTTCGCATGTTGTAAATTCGGGCAGAAAATCACCAACCGACTGATCCAAACTGTCGATAAGTCCGTCGTCGATAGCAATGCCAATTAACAAGCCAACAATGCCTTTAGCTGCGCTAAACGAATTGGAATAGGAATTAGCAGAATAACCTTCCCAGTATTTTTCGTAAACAATTTCTTGGTTTTGAATAACCAAAAAAGCTACCGGATCATAGTTTTCCAGTTCCTTCTGCAACGAATCAGGAAACTGTACTTTGTTGATGTTGTCGGATGCGCTCCATGGATCGGGTTTTCCGGCACGAACTTCTCTGTATTCAAAGATGCGGTAGTCGTCCAGGTCAGGATTTCCATATTGGAGGGCATTCAAAACGTGTTTCGGAAGAACTAAGTATATACCCAGAAAAACACCAAACAGTACGGCCAGAATAAGGCGCGCTTTTCGATTTTTATTGTTGTAAAACATATCAGCAACTGCAATTTGATGACAAATGTAGTGTTAAATTTAAAGCTTTAAAAATCAGGTTGAATTGGGTGAATAACATTTGTAAATTTGCTAATCGTAAATTACAAATCATGAAAAGAGCGCGGGATTTTTTTAAGGTATTAGGGCCTGGTTTATTGTATGCAGGTGCTGCCATTGGCGTATCGCATCTGGTGCAGAGCACCAAAGCGGGAGCTATGTTTAATTTTGATTTGGTATGGATTCTCATTTTGGCCAACTTTCTCAAATACCCCTTTTTTGAGTTCGCTCCACGGTATGCTGTTTCTACCGGGCGTAATCTCGTTCAGGGTTATGCCAGCGTAGGGCGGTGGGCGCTTTTGCTTTTTACGGGTCTCACCGTGCTGACGATGCTTCCCAATATGGCGACAGTCACCGTTGTAACTGTTGGGTTAATTTCTTACGTTTTTCAGGTTTCTATTAACCTCACCTACCTTAGTTTAGCCGTTTTGGTTGTAGCCATGCTGGTGCTACTCATCGGGCGATATTCTCTGCTTGACAAGGTGGTTAAGTTTATTATGATATTGCTTGCTTTGTCGACGATGATGGCTGTTTTTGCAGCTTTTGATATACAAAAAGAAGTTAGCCCAGAGGCTTTGGCAAGCTTTAGCTGGCGCGAAAATGCAGATATAATTTTTTTAATAGCCTTTGTGGGATGGATGCCAGCCCCATTGGATTTGTCAGTTTGGTCAAGTATGTGGAACCTGGAAAAAATAAAAGAACTTGGTTATAAACCTGCTTTAAAGTCTGTTTTAACTGATTTCAAAATTGGATACATTGGAACAGCCATTATGGCTTTTGGCTTTTTAAGCATGGGAGCGTTGGTTATGTATGGTACTGGCGAGCAGTTCTCTCCAAATGGAACGCTGTTTTCTGAACAACTCATCTATCTGTATACATCTAGCTTGGGGAGCTGGGCGTTTTGGGTTGTGAGCATTGCTGGAGTTACCACCATGCTCAGCACTACCATAACAGTATTGGATGCTTACCCACGGGTATTGTCAGCCATTTTTAAGGAGTTTGTCGGAAAAATGGAGACTTCAAATGCAAAACTTTACCGTATTATGATGGTGGTTATGGTAGTCGGAGCGATTTTAACCATTGCCTATGCGGCCAAATCTATGGCATTTATGGTGACGATGGCTACTACCCTGGCTTTTTTGTCGGCACCGTTTTTGGCGTGGTTGAATTATCGGGTGGTTACCGACAACCATATGCCTGCGGAGGGGCGACCCGGTAAGTTTTTGCGCGTACTTTCGATTATTGGAATTACCTTTTTTGCCGGATTTGCACTGGTGTATGTTGGCTTACGTTTTTAAAAGGTACTGTTTATGAGGTAGTTTCTTATTCGGGTTTATCGAACTTGAAACGTATTATATAATGTTGTTTTAAAATTGCCTTGGCTATTATTTTTGATTCCTTGCTGAGCTTTTTGGTTTTTATTCTGAAAGTTCTTTCTTATTCTGCCTTGTTTTTATTGCTCTCTTTTTTGGAGATTTCGCCTTCATTTTTTTAATGAGTTCACTGATTTCTTTTCTTTCTTTATCAGTCAGGGGAGGACTCTGTATCAAGAAATCTACTCCTTCGGGTTCTTTTATATGTGCCATTTTATTGTGTCTTAAAGTATTTTTCAACCAATTTTCTTGCCGCTCTTGAGTCAATAATCATCCTTTGATTTTTAAAATGAAATGCTCCTAAAGTCTTTTCATAGTGTTTTATAAGTCTTGTTTTTGCGGTAAATGCAACAAACCCATCAAATCCTTTTTGAAATGATGCTTTGCATGCATACGCCACTAAATTACCAGCAACACCTTCATATAATTTATTCTCTCCAATATTAAAAGGAGCACTTTCCAATAAATCCATAAAAACGTGGTCTTGTTCAATCGTAATGCTTAACAATCCTTGAATAATGTCAGGATTATTAACAATGGTTAATTTGTATTGTTCAGTTTTTTCATTAGCAAATTCAGTCTCCAGTTAAAAATCCAACCCTTTTTCTTTGTGATAATTTTCAAGTCTTTTTTTGTCAATATTGATATTTCTGTAGTAAAACTGTCGCCAGAAATTGTATTCAAAATCGAGTTGGTTAGCCTGTCAATAATGAAGTCCTGTTCTATAATTTTATTACTGTCCATAAGTCATCAAATATACAAAAAACCCATGATTTTCAAATCACTTTATTTTTGTAGCTGAGTTTTTTCTAAACGGGGGTTCAACTATTTGAAACATCAATTGTCCTGTTATAAGTTAACCCTTTTTCCACTTAATGTTACATCCGGTGCTGGGTGTTTGTTTTGTTGGAACGCTTTTCCCTGCAAGCACCAAATCCAATGCTTCACGCAAGTTTTTTCCGTTTATGGGATGATTGTTTCCAGGTCGGGAGCTATCGAGCTGGCCGCGGTAAACACATTTTCCGGCAGCATCAAACAGGTTAAAATCAGGTGTGCAAGCGGCATCGTAAGCTTTCGCTACTTCTTGCGTTTCATCAAATACATAAGGAAAAGGAAAGTTTAACGACTGAGCAAATTCGCGCATTTTTTCCGGGCTATCGTCGGGGTAGTTAAACACGTCATTGCTGTTAATGGCCACAATACCAATCCCTTTCTTAAGGTATTCGTTTCCAATGTTAACCAATTCGTTGATAACATGCACCACATAAGGACAATGATTGCAGATAAACATGACTAAAGTTCCATTAGGTTTCTTGATGTCAAGATGTGTTATTTTTTTCTCGCTGATTACGTCCATCAGTTCAAAAGGCGGCATTTCAAATCCCAATGCGATCGGTTTTGTGGGGGTTAGCGACATAGTTATGAGTTTATTGTTTAGTCAATTTATAAAACGGGAAATCCTCTTCAATATTGTTAAACTGTCGGTCACACACAGGAATCATTACCTTTGCAGGAAATAGGAATTTCGCATGAAGGTTTTGGTTATCCGTTTTAGTTCTATTGGCGACATTGTGCTTACCACACCTGTGGTGCGGGCATTAAAGCTGCAACGCAATCCGGAAATCCATATCTTGACAAAAAGCCGGTATGCTGGCTTATGGTCGTCAAATCCGTATGTTACAAAAGTATGGTCATTCGACAAAAGCCCCGATGAATTTTTGGACGCTTTACAGCTTGAAAATTTTGATTTCGTTGTTGACTTGCAAAAAAACCTACGATCGGTAAAGTTGCGAAGAAGCTTGGGCGTTGCAGGGGCATCTTTTCCAAAGTTAAATGTAAAAAAGTGGTTGTTGGTAAATGCAGGTATCAATAAAATGCCCGATATACATATTGTCGACAGGTATTTTGTGGCAGTGAAAAGCCTTGGTGTTCAAAACGATGGTCGAGGACTAGATTTTTTTATTCCTGAAAATGAAAAAGTTGTTCCGGCTGAGATCGACATGCAACTGGCCAATGGATATGTAGCCATGGTTATTGGAGGTCAGCACTTTACAAAGATATTTCCGCCTGAGCAGGCGGCCAAGTTAATCGCCGGACTTAAGCTGCCTGTGGTGTTGCTAGGTGGTTCTGAGGACAAGGAAAGAGGTGTCGAAATTTGTCGCCTTTGCGAACATGCCCCCATAATAAATGCTTGTGGTGGCTTTACATTAAATCAGTCGGCATCACTGCTTGGCCAGTCTAAATTGGTGATTACCAATGATACAGGATTAATGCACATAGCGGCAGCATTTTTCAAGCCTGTTTTAAGCATTTGGGGAAATACCGTTCCTGAGTTAGGCATGTACCCTTATTTTCCGGGCAAGGAGGATTTGTTTGCCATAGCACAGGTAAGCGGTTTATCTTGTCGTCCGTGCAGTAAGTTGGGGTATTCTAAATGCCCTAAAAAGCATTTTAAATGTATGATGAATCAGGATGTTGACCAAATGATTTTGCAGGCTGAAAAGCTATTGGCAACAGGGAAGAATGAATTCACTTTCAGGTTATAAAAGCGCAATTTGTTTGTGAATATAGTCCCAATCTGAATTAGAAATTTTTGCACCATAGCCTTCAATTACTTTGCCAGCCAAGAGCGCGCCAATTTTTCCAGCTTTCTCGAACCCCATGTTGTTGAGGTAACCGAACAAAAACCCGGAGGCGTACAAGTCGCCTGCGCCAGTAGTGTCAAGTGCGTTTACGTCGGTAACACCAATGCGGACAGTATTTTGGCCGCTTTTTATCATCGATCCTTCTTTGCCAATTTTCACGATGGCCACATCACACATCTCACTGATTTCGAGTAGTGCTTCTTCCGGATTTTTTCCTGTAAAGGCTTTTGCTTCCTCTTCGTTGGCGAAAACAATGTCTACATACTCTTTCACCAATTTCCGCAGGAATTCCAGGTTGTCTTCCACCACATTGTAGCTGGCTAAGTCAAGTGAAATTTTAAGACCAGCTTTGCGGGCTTTTTTCATGATTTCCTCCATCAATTGGTGATTCTGAACCAAATACCCTTCGATATGAATCAGGTTGTGTCCCGAAAAATGTGCTTCTTCCAGGTGACTTGCTGCTAACTCGATGGCTGCTCCAAGAAAAGTACCAAAAGTGCGTTCCCCATCTTTGCTAATCATGGCATTGGCAATACCTGAAGCAGTTTCGCTAAAAAACAACAGCGGATTGATGTTACTTGCTTTTAAGTCGTCGCTGAAAAATTGCCCTGTGGTATCGTTGCCAACCGTTCCGATAAAGGAAGTTTCCATGCCCAAACGTGCGAGTCCGTGAATGGTATTGGCGGCTGATCCACCTGAAGCCATTTCTTTTTCGAGGTGTTTGCTTTTTTCTGAAATATGTGATGAGGTTTGATCATCAACCAGTTGCATGCTGCCTTTTGGGAGTTTTAATTCCTCAAGCAGTTGATCGCTATCAAGTTTAGTTAATATGTCCACAAGTGCATTTCCAATGCCTAATACTTTTGCCATGATATTTTTTTATTTGATGCAAAAATAGCTATTTAAGCTGAAATTGTCCGGTTTAAAAGGGGTTTATTTGCGAATTAACACCTTGCCCGAAAACACTTCTCGACCTGAAATAAGTTGAACAGAATAGAGGCCTTCTGGAAAACCCCGTAAGTCAAGGGTTACTTCGCAATTTTCCTGACGACAAAGCACTTCGTTTTGGCTAAAAACCATATTGCCATAAATAGAATAGACATTAATTTTCCATGCACTACCCTTTTCTGGTAATTTAAGTTTAAACTGCCCATCATTGGGGTTAGGGTAAGCCATTATTTTGTGGTTGTTACTTTCAAAAATAAAATCAGGATTAATGAAAGTAATGTCGACGCTACCAACGCTCGTGCATCCGCTGATGGTTCCAATAACCCGGTATTCATAAGTTCCACGTGGATAATCAACACCATAAACGGTTATTGACCTGAGGTTTGACCCTGTTGACCAGTAATAGCTATCAAAATCTTCGCCGGCATCCAGAATTTTTTCATCTTCGGGAAACAATGTATCTGCTGGGCCTAGGTCGATGGGTTGATTTCCGCCATAAACGGTTGTGATAATTGTGTCATAACCAGTACAATTCCAATCATTTTCCAGAGAATAAACAACCGGATGAATTCCAGGGCCAGCGCTTAGAGGGTCGAACTGATCGTCGGAAACACCAGCGCCAGTGAAGTTCCCGCCAACAGGTTGTCCGGTAAGGGTTACAGCCATGTCATTTTCGCAATAAGCCGAAAACAGTCCGGAAAGTTTTACTACAGGTCTTGGCAACGAGAATAATTCAACAGAATCTGTTCGGGAACATCCGTATTCGGTGGTGCCTGTTAGGAAAACGGTTGCGGTGTCTATCACCATCATGTTTAGTACCAAGCTTGTATCGCCAGTCGGCATCCACAAATACGCGTTTGCCCCTTCAGCCAAAAGGGTTATTTCGGTGCCCTCGCAAACTATCGCCGTGTCGTAAATTATTCTTGTTGTTGCTGCGGGCTTTACAGACAATGTGACACTGCTGTCGTTATAACACAGGTATTCTGCAAAACATGTCCCTGCACGGTATGTAGTGGTGTCGGTTGGTGAAACCGTGATGCTGGATGCGGTGGAAATGGTATCATTGCCAATTGCCCAGTAATACAAATCGCCACCTGAAATGGCCAATACAATGCTGTCGCCGCTACAAATTGATGTGTCAGCGTTGATATTTAGTTCTGGGATCGGGTTTATTTTAACAAACAAACTGTCGTAAACCCAGCAATAATCGGTGCTAATGGCAAGAAGATAAACATAATCTGAAACCGGTGGGCTAACCAAATTAAGT
>CAYWNI010000050.1:0-11923 GCA_964459525.1 uncultured Lentimicrobiaceae bacterium
TCGTTCTCGCGACAAAAAGCAATTAGTTTTTTTATGTCGTCAGCATTGGCAGGATAAACTACGCCCACAGGCTTTTCGCGGTAAGCTGACGCGTCGGTGGCATAGATGAGTCGGGAGCTATCATCTGTTAGCACCTCACCTTTGAGTGAGGGGGAGAGTGCTTGTAAGTTTTGCTGTAATTGGCTTACTTTCATAATATTGTTAATAGGAAAATACTGCCGGTTTTTTCATTTGGGCAAGGTTTTTATTATTTTTTGTAGAAGTCGGTGCTTTCGAAAATTTTATCTGCCGATTTGGCGATGAACCCCCCATAAAGTTCGCCATTCTTATCTGCATAACGGCGGGCAAATTCATAATAGCAACTGGGAATTTCATGGACACCATCCATAAATTCGATGGGCAAAGTACCAGCCTTGATTGAAGATTGTTCCAAAAGCTCAGCAGGAGTTCCTTTGATTTCACCTCCGGAATCATTCATTAAAAATCCTTTGTCTTTTAGAAACTGATTTACTTTTTCGATGGTGTTCAACGTTTTTAAGGCATTGATGCTCACCGTGAAATGGTTGGCCCTGAATCCATAAACATATACCCAGGCAGCATATTCCGATTCGTGGCGCAGTTGTTCGTAGGTAGCAAAAGAGGGCTGTTCCCAGGAGCGTCCGCTTAAAATTACGTTGGAGCTGCTCAGGATATTGGCCGGAATTTGATCGATGATTCGGAGGGCTGTTTCACGAACAAAGGCGCTCATTTCTTCAAGTTTGAGCTCGCTGATAAATATGCGTGGCGCATTTTTAAAGCCTTTGAGCTCAAAATGCTTGGCGTAAAGGTGTTTTTGCTCGAAAGTATATTCGCCACGAAACTCGTAACCCGCATCAATAAAAGGTTTTGCCAGCACGTCGATGTTTACGCGTGGGTCGTTGAATGTACGAAAGGCGATGTGGTCATTCACCACTTCTTCGCCCAGGTTTGTAAACAGTTCGTAAACTTTTTTTACTTCCGGATTTTGTTTTAGGTAGTCTTCCCAAATGGGGTCAAAGAGTTTTTTTGCTTTTTCCATAGTTATTTTTAAATGAGCAGACTGCGGAAAAAAGATGCCGGCGGATCGGTTGATCTTAACGCAACAAGCTTTTCGTTAATGGCCTGCGGATTATGTGGTGATTGTATAAACAGTTCTTTTATTTTTTGATTTAGCAAAGCTGGAATAACTTCTGATTCCAAGCGCAAATCTACGATAATTCCCTTTTTGACTGTAAGATGCAGGTCGATTTTATGCCCGTTCCAGTGGGCCGATTTACCGTGTTCGTATGCAGGAGAATAGCCGTAATTCCATTCGTTGGTTTGGTATTTTTCGGTAGCCAATTGTGAAATTGTTTCTTTCTCTGCCGGAGTAAAATGCCTTGCATCAGCAATGCTGTGGTAGGAGAGGAGGTGTGCCTTAAGCTCAGACCGAAAGTCGTTAAAGGATAGGTTTTCAGGCAGCAATTCATGAAGATTGACAATGTCGGCACGAACCGATTTTACAGCTTTATCGTCAATACGGGCTTGCGATGGGCTTAGGGTTTGGTCTAGAAAGTCGAGGTTGGTGTTAAAGAGTACGGTACCGTGGTGCAGAACCCGGTTTTTGTAAACATGCGCAGCATTTCCCGAAAATTTACGTCCGTTTACTCCCAGATTTGTTTTGTCATAAAAGGCGATATTCAGCCCTTTTCCTTCAAGAAATTGAATAAGCGGATGTGCAAATTTTCCAAAGTCGATCATGCGCTCTCTGTTTTCAACAGTCGTGATAACGCTGATGTTGATGTTTCCGTCATCGTGGTAAACGGTGCCGCCACCTGAAATGCGGCGAATGACCGGGATATTTTCTTTGAGCACGAAGTCGTGGTTTACTTCGGCCATGGCATTTTGGTGTTTTCCAAGCACCAACGAAGGTTCGTTTACCCAAACCATCAGCACATCATCAGCAATATGTTTTAGAGCATATTCCTCTGCTGCGAGGTTGAAAAAGGGGTCGTTACTTTTTTTTTCGATGAAAATCATAGCGGCTTAATTGGTTGCCTGTTTGTAAAACGAAACGAGGCGAATGCACTCCATCGCCTCACGTACATCGTGTACCCTCAAGATGTTAGCTCCGTTGAGCAAGGCCAGTGTATGTAGTGCTGTAGTTCCATTGAGGGCTTGATCTGGTGTTGTGTTTAGCACGTTGTTTATCATCGACTTACGTGAAATTCCGGCAAGGAGAGGAAGCCCACCGACACGCAATTGTTCCATATTTTTCAGCAAAGTGTAATTGGCCTGAGTGGTTTTTCCAAAACCATAACCGGGGTCGAGAATTACCTGCTTTATACCTATGTTATGCAGCGCTTCAACTTTGGTTTTAAAAAAATCTAAAACCGTGTTTGTAATGTTGTTTTCGAGTGGTTCCTTCTGCATGGTCTGCGGTGTTCCGTGCATGTGCATCAGGATATAAGGCACATTTAATCGGGCTACTGTGGGCAGGAGTTCGCTGTCGAGTTTGCCGCCACTGATGTCGTTGATGATGCGTGCACCTGCATTCACGCACATTTCAGCTACATGGGCTCGGTAAGTGTCAACGCTAAACCAAGTATTGGGGAAATTTTCTGCAAGTAGTTTTATGGTTGGCACAACCCGTTTTATTTCTTCGGCTTCATCCACAGCATTCGCTCCCGGACGTGACGAAACGCCACCCACATCAACGATTTTTGCCCCATGACTGATCATTGTTTCACAAGTTTGCAGCAGATTGTCATCAAGGTTGTGTCGTCCTCCTTGGTAAAACGAATCAGACGTACGGTTTATAATGCCCATCACCACAGGGGTGTTTAAATCTAATTGAAAACCATTAGCCGATATCTTCATGCTTTTTAGGTAAATGTTGTACTTTTATGGCCTCGTTTAAAAAGCGGCCACCATAATCATTACAAAGGTAGAATTTAAGACGCAACTTGTTTATGAAAAAAGATACATCGCAACAATTTACAGAGATTATTGAGCAATGCCAGCAAGTATTTGTTAGTAAACAAAAAGATTACAGCACCTCGTGGCGCATCATGCGGTTGCCAAGTATAACCGACCAGATTTACATCAAGGCCAACCGGATAAGGAGTATTCAAGAGAAAGGCAACCAGAAGATTGAAGAGGGCATTACGCCAGAGTTTATTGGCATTGTAAATTATTCGATTATGGCGTTAATTCAGATCGAAAAGGGCGTGGCCAATTCAGCAGATTTGAGTCAGGAAGAAGCGGCAAAAGCTTTCTCGGCGCATCTGTTTGCTGCCCGCGATTTGATGATGGATAAAAACCACGATTATGACGAAGCCTGGCGAAACATGCGGATTTCGTCGCTTACCGACATCATCCTGATGAAGCTGTTGCGCATAAAACAAATTGAAAATAACCAAGGAAAAACAACCGTGTCGGAGGGGTTGGATGCCAATTACCAAGACATCATTAACTATGCTGTTTTTGCCTTGATAAAAATTGTTTTGGAAAATGAATCGTAAAAAAATAAAATCAGAACCCCTACTTGTTCGTATCATTCGCATTATTACCGGATTGGTATTTATTTTTTCCTCTACAGTAAAAGGTTTCGATCCTATCGGCACTACTTACCGTGTTGAAGATTATCTGCTTGTTTACGGTTGGAATGGAATGCTGCAGTTCGCCCTTGCGCTAAGTGTTTTTTTAATCGTTATTGAGTTCCTCATCGGTATTGCCCTTGTGTTCAAGCTTCAAGCGAAATTGGCCGCACTGGGATTGTTATTGATCATGGTTGTATTTACAGCAATCACCTATCTCGATGCACGCTACAACATGGTTCCCGATTGTGGCTGCTTTGGCGATGCTGTGAAGCTCACCAACTGGCAAACTTTTTATAAAAATATTTACCTGATTATTTTGGCGGTTATTGTTTTTGCTTACCGCAAACGTATGAAAATCAAGATACCTCAGGTTGTTCAGTCGGTTATATTGGTTTTGATGGTTGGATTTTACACTTGGTTTGTGGTGTTTAACTACCAGCATTTGCCCATGCTCGATTTCCGCGATTGGAAAATTGGCAACGACATGAAAGCCGAAGGACTCGATCAGGTGAAAACCTACGTTAAATACCAAAACATTGCGACAGGGGAGGAGCAGGAGTTTTTGTCGCCCGATTATCCCTGGAGCGATTCGGTGTGGATGGCACAATGGACATTTGTAGGCCAGCGTATCGATGATTCGGGGAGGATACTCAAACATGGCGTTATGCTTGAAGATTCCGAGGGCAACGAATGGACGCAAGCGGTGTTTGAAAACCCTGATTACCAATTGATTTTGGTGGCATATGACTTGGAAGAAGCCAATGCCGATGGCTTGAAATCTGTTAAACAGGTTGTATCGGACGCTGAGAAGCTAAATATCCCGATTGTCATGCTAACCAGTTCTGGAGAGGCTATTTACACTAAAGTACTTGGTGGTTATGGTATTGAAGTAGAGACCCTGTTTGCCGATGATATCGAACTCAAAGCCATGATTAGATCCAATCCTGGATTGATGCTGATGCACAATGGCATTGTACTCGGAAAATGGCCATTTAGGGATTTTCCTGACGAAGCAACTTTGCAAACCTATCTTACACCATGATCCGATATCTGGTAAAACGTATTGCATACGGAATACTCGTTATCTGGGGTGTGGCCACCGTTATATTTCTGCTTTTTAACATACTGCCCGGCGATCCTGCCCGCATGTTGCTGGGGCAGCGCGCTGATATTTCATCGGTAGAAGCCATAAAAAAAGATTTGGGCTTAGATAAGCCACCGGTACTGCAGTACCTGCACTACCTCAATGATTTAAGTCCGTTGTCGGTACATTTTACCTCTGATGAAGCCATGCCGGGGTTCTCATTGATTTCTACCTCCAACTGGCATCTTGTCATTAAAAAGCCCTACTTGCGTCGATCGTATCAAAGCAAGCGGCTGGTAAGTGCCATTATCGGCGAAGCCTTTCCGAAAACACTTTTGCTTGCTTCCACAGCCATATTTATCGCCATGCTCATTGGTATTTCGCTCGGTGTTTTAGCGGCTTTGTACCACAACAAGCCCATCGACAGGTTTTTGCTTGTTTTTTCTTCTTTAGGCATGTCCATTCCATCGTTTTTTGCAGCCATTCTTTTTGCATGGATTTTTGCCTATTTGCTTGCCGAATACACTGGTCTGCCCATGTTTGGAAGCCTGTATTCTGTTGATGATGTAACAGGTGTTCAGTACGTTAATTTACGGAATTTGATTCTTCCGGCAGTAACATTGGGTATTCGTCCGCTGGCCATTGTGGTAAGCCTCACACGGAGTTCAATGCTGGAAGTGCTTTCGCAGGATTATATCCGCACGGCATACGCCAAGGGGTTGAGCAAGTTTACTGTTGTGGTAAGACACGGACTCAGGAATGCGCTAAATCCGGTAATTACCGCCATTACGGGCTGGTTTGCCTCACTTATGGCCGGGGCGGTATTTGTGGAATATGTCTTCGACTGGAAAGGCATTGGTGTTGTAATTGTGGATGCCTTAGAAAAATACGACCTCCCGGTTATTATGGGATCTGTGCTTTTTATTTCTATCGTGTTGGTGCTCATTAACATACTTACCGATATTTTGTATACATTGCTCGATCCGCGGGTTAGGATTACTTAATAGTGGATCGTGGATCGTGGATCGTGGATCGTTGATCGTGGATCGTGGGTCGTGACTTGAAAACGCCGAACACCGATCAACGATTTAAGAATGTCGAAGTTGGACATCACTTCAAATTTCATCTGTTCGTTAATCGATATTCGATATTCATTTCCTATTTCATTTGAACACAGAACACCGATTAACGATTTAGAATGTGTAGTGGTGTCCGACTTTTCTCGATACAGGCACACCATAAACCAGTTTTTGGTCGTTATTAACGAAATTACTTTTGTTGTAATCATTTTTCACATGCAAAAATTTAACCGTCTCTTGCTCCAACTTCCAAATTATCTGTTAATTGCTTTTGTGGTTTTTTATTGGTTATCAACGGGTGTTGTGTTAAATCCAGTTGCAATGGTGCTTTTCTTAATTCTTTTTTTTCAGCTTTTACTAAAAAACGAAACAGTTGGACTCATCGTGTCAGGTGTTTTTGTTCTGGTTTGATTGTATATGGTAGCAGCTGTAATATCCGAATTCAATGAGTTTCCAACTTTTGATGCAGAGGCAAGAAATCTTTTGTTTGTAGGCTTGTTTTACTCCTTTTTGCTTATAATTGCCGCTGGTTTCATGGTGTATAAATACACTTTTTTGAATGCTAAGAAGTATCAAGCCAAACACCCGGAGTAAATCAAACTTTTTTAAGGTTTTCCGCTGTTTTTATAGCTGAGCTAAGTGACGGCAAAGAGTTGGCCAGATATACTTTGTGGTGACTTATCCTTTATTGTAAATCTGATTGAAATAATCAAGTGCTTTCTTGATATCAAAAGCATCTGCATCAAAACTGTCTTCTCCATACCATTCGGCAAGCTCCTCGTATTCTGGGTTTTTGGGGTTCGAAAGAACGGATTTTAAGTTCTCAAATCCCCACGGGCCGCCACAATCTTCAGGAGGGCATTTGCCTTTTCCAGCAAGTAAAGCCGGGGTTTGGGTAATCTCAGGAATTATTTTCTCAAGTGTTATCTGATGAACCCAGTCGTCGCCAAAATCATAGGTGTAGGTATATTTTTGTTTTTCTTTCGTGAAGATTTCAGAAAGCTGTGTTTCTTCGCTATCGAGCTCTTCTTCAGTAAAGAAACCGCTGCCCGTGTCTTCATTTACTTCTTGAATCGTTGGGCTTGATCCATATCCTTTTGGCGAAAATTGGTACAGATGAGCGTTCTCCCATCCAAAAGCAACTTGAATGGCAAAGTGTAAATCACTAAATGTATAATAGGATGGAACTGTAATACGCCTCCACACGGTTGGATTAGAAATGTTATCTAGTTGAATTTTAAACTGAAATGTTTTGCTGCTCATAATGTCTGCTTCGGTGTAAGGTAACTCATCATCAAGGTCTGCAAGGTCATCGAAATCTTCGTCTTCTCCCAATCCGTAGGTAAAGTTAAAATTACCCTTTCCAACTGCTTTTTCGAGGTGGGCAATTATTTGGGCTGATTTAGCTGGTGTTTCAGACGGGCCTTGTATATAATGTGGCATGCCATTGGTGCCACATTCAATATCCATTATCTCGGTGTCATCGTCGTCATCTAGAATAAACTTGGAAAGCTTGAAATCTTTATGTGGCTTAAAACCGAGATCCTCTGCATAATCTAACCCTGCAAAAACAACGTTGTGAGCCAATAAATAGTTGGTTTGTACCATGTCGAGTGCCGTTTTTGCATGCTCGATTAATTCTGCATATTCGAGCTCTGATATGTTGAAAAAATAGTGCGAGTCTTTTATGCCAAGGCAGTTTAAATCGACGAGATATAAGCCCAGCGTCAGGTTTTGATTGGTGTGTTTCCTTGCAACATATACCTGAGCCAGGCGTTGATCATTCCAATCTGAATTTATCCAGCATTCGTGTATGGGTAAACTGCGTGCCCTGTTGCGGATGTAGTTTTCAGGGCTTGTCATTTGCACCACTTTTGATTTTTTCTTCTGTGCCATTTTTGTATCACTTAAAAAAAAACGAAGATACTTTCTTTTTCAAAAAGAGTGTAATATCGATGTTTATTATTCAAAAAAAAGCGGGCTTTCACCAGCACATTATATGGCGTTGCCTTAAGCAAATACACATGATGCTACTGGTTTAGCCCGCTCCAACTAAACAATACTAACTAGGTATTCAATTATTGATCCTGAAGACAGCCCTTACTCTCTAATTTGCGGAGCGTCCAAACGGTTATTTTATAGTTGACCCAAATAAAGACAGGCCAGCCTACGAGCCATAATATTTCTGAAGTGTACATGGTTTCTTTTTAAAAATTAAACATTAATAAGCATGGGTGTCGTCCTCCATTTCCTTCGCGGTAATGGGTTTTTTATTGAGTGATTTCCAAGCGTACCAGATGTAAGCCAGTACGAAAGGAACCAGCAGCGAAACATAACTCATGGCCACCAGGGTGTAATGACTGCTCGAAGCGTTTTCGATAGTGAGTGAGCTTTGTAAGTCGCTGGTGCTAGGATAGAAACAGGTGTTGTTGAATCCGGCAAGCAGGAACAGCGCAAACACGGTGAAAACGGTACCAATTCCGGTTATCCAAATACCACGCTTTGAACATTCGTTGAAATGGAAATTGCTGCGGTAGATGCCAAGCAATACCATTACCACACCCAGAAGTAGGATAACCGTGTTGACAGGCATTTCAATTAGGTTGTGCAGGTATTTGTAAGGCACCATACTCACTTCTTTTGTTATCGGATCGTAACCAAATCCATCGATGAACAGCAGGTTGACAAGGAAGAACAAAAAGAAGACTAAAAATAGAATAGCATTCGGGAGCAGTTTTTTGTGAATTCTTTCGCGCAAGGTTTTGTCGTCGATGTTATTTAGAAAATACAAAATGCCTAACACACGTGCCAGAAAAAATACGCCCAATCCAAGTGAAAGGTTGATAAAGGTGGCATAGCGTGTAAAATTAAAAGCGAGCTCCAAACCGCGCCAGGGGCTTTGCCATATCGAATGGTTCATGTTGGTAACGATAAAGTCGGAACCAGTAAAAAAAGTAGCCACCGCTGTTCCAATTAAAAGTGTTCCCAGCAATCCATTCAAAAACAAGAAGGTTTCGTAGGTTTTTGCACCCAAGAAATTGTTCTTTTTGGTTCTGTACTCGTACGAAACAGCTTGAATAATAAATGCAAAAAGGATAAGCATCCACACCCAATAAGCCCCGCCAAAACTGGTGGAGTAGAAGAGGGGGAAAGAAGCAAAAGCAGCGCCACCAAAGGTAACAAGGGTGGTGAAGGTAAGGTCCCATTTGCGTCCAAGCGAGTTGACGAGCATCTTAACTTCGTTGTCGGTTTTCCCCAAACAGCGAATCATGGTTTGCCCGCCCTGAACAAAAAACATAAATACCAGCAGCGATCCGAGCAATGAAACTACGGCCCACCAATACTGCTGTAATGCCAACTGTGATAAGTTTTCAAACATGATTAGTGTCCTCCTTCATTTTTAGATTGTGAAACAATCTGTGAAACCATAATTTTTATTTCTGCGATGAGCAGTACCGTAAATGTGACGGCAAAAATCCAGAATGTTATCATAACTGAACCTTTATCGATATTCGACACAGCACTCAGTGTAGGCATTAGATCCTGAACTACCCAAGGTTGTCTTCCAAGCTCGGCTACTATCCAGCCAGCCTGCGAAGCAATGTAGGCCAGCGGTATCGACCATAGTGCGACATAAAGTACCCACCTGATTTTTTCAAGTTTTTTGTAATAAAGCAAGGCCAGAAGAACGATGAAAAGAATCATGAAATGCATGCCTAGCCCAACCATAATGTGAAACGAGTAAAAGGTGAGCGGCACATGTGGTATAAGGCTGTGTGGGTCGTCGTAATAACCGTAGCCGAAATATTGGTAGTTTTCTTTGAAAATCTTGAGGTTTTCGTCGGCAACAGCTTTGTTTTTCGATTCCAATGCAGTTTTGTAGTTGCTGAGTGCCGCAATGGCTAATTTTCCTTTATCTATTTTGTCGTAGTACGACATGATTTCATGTTCTTCATTGCCATGAACGAGGTCTCTGATGCCAGGCACGAAAGCGTTGGGATTGAGTGCAGCCATGTAGGAAAGCAGGTTAGGAATCTCAATTTTAAATGCAAACCTTTCAGCAGTAGGGTTTTTTGGGTCGGGCATCTGTTTCATCATCCCGATTACAACCAAAGGTGCATTTGTTTCACCGTCGTACAAGCCTTCCATTGCTGCAAATTTCATGGGTTGCGTGCGAAATACTTCTCTGGCCGATTCATCGCCTGTGAGAATGAGGTAAAACGATGACAACAAGCCGAAAACTGCACCAATTACCATGCTTTTTTTGGCAAAGGCAACGTTTCTTTTCTTAATTAAAAACCAAGCACTTACACCTACTACAAAAACGGCTGCCAGCACGTAACCCGACGTAACCGTGTGTAGAAACTTGTTGATGGCTGTTGGGGAGAAGAGCACGTCCCAGAAGTTGAGCATCTCGTTGCGTGCAGTATCTGGATTAAATTGCATGCCTACAGGGTTTTGCATCCATGCATTGGCAACCAAAATCCACAAGGCCGATAGGTTCGATCCAATCGCTACCAGCCAAGCTGAAAGCAGATGAAATCCAGGTTTAACGCGACCCCAGCCAAAAAATAAAATAGCAATAAAGGTGGATTCCAGAAAAAAGGCCATGATGCCTTCGATGGCTAGCGGAGCGCCAAAAATATCGCCCACAAACCAGCTGTAGTTCGACCAGTTGGTGCCGAATTCAAACTCTAGAATAATGCCTGTGGCCACACCGATGGCGAAATTAATGCCAAAAAGAGTCATCCAGAATTTGGTGATCTTTTTCCAAAGTTCATCGCCAGTTTTTACGTAAATGGTCATCATGATGGCAACGATAAAACTGAGCCCCAGCGTGAGGGGGACAAATATCCAGTGATACATCGCCGTTAGTGCAAATTGCGCCCGAGACCAATCGACAAGCGCAAGGTCAAAATGTTCCATATGATTACTTTTTATTAATTAATTGTTCTAGTACATAGTCGCCGCGTTCTTCATCAGACGAGAAATTGGTGTTTAAAAAATTGGGGAAGAAAAAGAGCCGAAGTATAGCAAACATGATAAACAGTTTGATGAAAATGATGAACCACAATCGACGACCCACAGTCATACTTCGAAAACCATCTCTGTAAAAGTTGAAAACTCGTTGCAATAGATTCATTTAGTAGTTTATAGTTTGAAGGTTCAAATATATGATTTATTACATTAGTAGGCAACATATAGAAGCAATTTTGATACAAAAATTAGATTGTGATAATGTAAGTATTGGATGGGTAGATATTTACGCAGGAATAAAAACCGTGCTTTTTTCCGCATTTTAACTATTTTTGGACAGGATTTTGTGTTCAAATACTTTCTTATCATTTTTACAAACATGAAAAAAATAATTACACTTTCCTTTTTGGCTTTGCTTTTCCTTCAATTACAGTCGCAAGCCACCTTTATAATACAGTCGTTGCCCGAAGATACTCCTGCCGGAGAAAATGTGTTTGTGGCGGGAAGTTTTAATTCCTGGAATCCCGGGGATGAAGCCTGCCAACTGACCAAAAATGCTGACAGTTTGTGGTCGATTGTCATGCCTCAACAAACGGAGGGTACCTCCATTTCTTTCAAGTTTACCCGAGGCGATTGGAGTCGGGTGGAAAAAGGAGCCAGTGGCGAAGAAATTCCTGATCGGCAGTTTGTTTATGGAAATGAAACCACCACCTATTTCACCATTGCTCAATGGGCTGATATGGGAGGTGGAGGCGGAGGTTCAACTGCTTCTGCTAATGTACAGGTGTTGGACAATGGTTTTTATATGCCTCAATTGGATCGCAATCGTCGTATATGGATTTACCTACCCCCTGATTATGAAACAAGCGATCTTCATTATCCCGTTTTGTATATGCACGATGGCCAGAATCTTTTCGATGCCACAACCTCCTACGTGGGCGAGTGGGAAGTGGACGAAACATTGAATGGCTTATCTGCCCAAGGAATCCATGTACCCATCGTGGTGGGCATCGACCATGGAGGATCCGAACGCATCAACGAATACCTGCCTTGGATCAATAATCAATACGGTGGAGGTTTGGGCGATGAATATGTTGATTTTCTGGTAACTACCCTTAAACCATATATTGATGAACATTTCCGAACGTTGCCCGAAAGAGAAAATACCGGAATTGTGGGCAGCT
>CAYWNI010000051.1:0-11914 GCA_964459525.1 uncultured Lentimicrobiaceae bacterium
TCTCGGACTTTTCGCTTAACCAAGAATACCTTGGCAAAGCCCGCTTGCTAAACACTTGGGACAACACCAACAGCGGTGTTTTTATCAAAACACAGATTATTAGGGAAGGAAATGCTGGTGTGGGCGAAGTTTTTTCTGCCGACGGTTATTACTATCCTTTTAAGGAAACTGAAAATATTGCTTTGGACATCAACTTTAACAGAATAAATCTCAAAACCTTTGAACCTTTCCTTAACACATTTGTATCAAAAATCGAAGGAAACACATCTGGAAACTTTAAAATTGGAGGAAGCCTAGACCAACCCTCTGTTGTGGGATCGGCAAAACTACAACGCACCAGCATGATTGTTAACTACCTTAACACCAGATATTCCTTTTCGAACAGCATCGACTTTGAAACTAATGCAATCAACCTGAACAACCTAATTATTTATGACACATTGAACAACAAAGCTGAAATTACTGGGAAGCTCGTTCACCATTATTTTCAGGATCCTCAATTTAATGTGGAAGTAAAAACTGATAAGCTCCTCTTTTTTAACACCACACGCCGAATGAATGAGCTATACTACGGCACAGCCATTGCATCTGGAAAAATTAAACTCCAAGGAAGCCCTGATGATATATTTTTGAGTATTGATGCCCAAACACGTAAAGGCACTTTTGTGAATTTGCCGCTTAGCTATTCTGTAGAGATTTCAGACAAAGATTACATTATTTTTGTTGACGCACGCGACAGTCTGATGGCCGAAAACGATGAAGAAAAAATAATTTCAGAACTAAAATCTAAAAACAAATTTGAAATTAAACTCAATCTTGGTGTAAATACCGAAGCCGGAGTTGCCATCGACCTACCTTCGGATATGGGAAAAATAGAAGCCCGTGGTAATGGTAATTTAGCCATAGGCGCTAATTCTGATGGCGATTTTAGTCTGGCTGGAGATTATGTTGTCGACAACGGGACTTTTCTTTTTACACTTGGAAACTTAGTTAATAAGCGGTTTGGGCTGGTTCAGGGCGGACGTATTTCGTGGACAGGCAGCCCCTACACGGCCAATGTAAACATTCAAGGTTTGTATAAGGTAAAAACCAACTTGCAAAGTTTGGGCGTTTTGGTTGACTCAACCGCCGACTACAAGAATAAAGTTACTGTAAACTGCTATATTGTTCTTACCAACGAGCTGCTTAACCCTGATATTAAATTCCGTATTTCAATGCCCGACCTCGATCCCGACTTGCAAAGAATGGTTTACGCAGAGCTTGATACAACCAACGCTGCCATGATGAACCAGCAAATGATATCGCTCCTAGTATTGGGCACTTTCAGCTTTAACAATGCATCAAGCGTTAGTTTAGCCGGATCTTACTATGGAATTATTGCCAACCAATTAAGTAATATGCTTTCACAAATCAGCAACGATTTCGATATTGGCGTAAATTACAAACCTGGCGACAATGTTTCACAAGAAGAATTTGAGGTAGCACTATCGACACAGCTATTTGATGACAGACTATCAATTGATGGCAACTTTGGCATGACCTACAACCGAAGTCAACAAAGCGCCTCCAACCTCGTGGGCGACATTAACATTGGCTATAAGCTAACGCAAGACGGCCGCTGGATATTAAAAGCTTTTAACCACTCCAACGTGAACTCTTGGTACAATTCAAGCAATTACGACCAAATATCGCCTTACACGCAAGGTGTTGGCATTGCTTTCAGAAAAGAATTCAACAACTTTGCAGAACTATTTGCCAACTCACGAAAACGTGATAGGCTCAAATTAGAAAAACAAAACAATCAGCAAAACCCAGCCGCCAAGGAAAAACCTAATAACTAATCCTGCTGCCATGCCTCTTATTGTTTACAAATCATCTGCCGGTTCCGGAAAAACAACCACCCTTGTAACAGCCTACCTAAAGCTGTGTTTTAAAAACCCTGAAGGTTTTAAGCACATTCTGGCCATCACCTTTACCAACAAGGCGGCTAAAGAAATGAAAGCACGAATCTTAGAGACGCTAAAAACAATTTCGGCAGATAAATGGAAAAAAGACCAGCGCATTGAAGATCTTTTTCACGCAACCGGACTGTCGGAGAATGGTTTTACGCAAACGGCTCGACAAATTCTATCGCTTATTATACACCGCTTTGACGATTTTTCGGTAAGTACGATTGATGCTTTCGTGCACAAAATTATTCGAACTTTTGCTAACGAAGTTAATTTACCACCTGCTTTTGAGGTGGTGATAAAAGACGAGGACTTTGTTCCGGCTATCATCCAAAAAGTTTACGACAAAGTAGGAAAAGACCCTGTGCTAACAGATATTCTCACACGTTTTGTCCTCGATCAATATGCAAATGAAAAAAGTGCCGACCCTACGCAAATGATCGGCAGTTTTATTACCAGCCAATTTGGCGAAGATCATTTTCTGGAAATTAAAAAACTAGAACACCTAACCACTACCCAACTGTGGTTGGCGATCAAGAAAATTTTTAACGATTATTACCAATTGCAACAAGAAGTTGAAAAAATCGCCACCTTAACCCTTGAACTCATTGGGCAACATGGCATCGGAGAAAGCGATCTGGCTGGTGGCAAAAACGGCATTTATAATTTCTTTAAAAAAGCTGCTAATGCAAAAATAAAAAAAGCAGAAGACTTGCCTCCCACAGCCTCGGTTATCAAAAATACAGCCGAAGATAAGTGGACTGCAAGCAAAGTCAAAGAGGATGTTAAACGCGCCATACAGGAGCTAAAAGTGCAACTCATTAATAATTACGAACTACTGCTGAACTTGTTGGAGCAATACTTTCGCGCTTACCTTTATACCCGTAAAATTTACACTCTAGCACTCGTTCACGAAGTTCGTCAGCTGCTCACCAGCCATACCGATGAAACGGGGCAAGTTCATATTTCTGAGTTTAACAAACTGGTTTATAATCAGGTAGCAGACCAACCCGTTCCGTATATTTACGAAAGGCTTGGCAAAAAATACCAACATTTTCTAATCGATGAGTTTCAAGACACTTCCATGTTGCAGTGGAATAACCTCCTCCCATTGATAGACGAGTCGCTTTCGTATGGAAAATTTAACATGCTAGTTGGCGACGCCAAGCAAGCGATTTATCGTTTTCGGAATGGCGAAGTTGAGCTCTTTGCAAGCTTGCCACATTTATACAACAACGACGGGTCTCCACTGGCTTTACAACGAGAAAACCAACTTTTAAGCGCTTACAAAAAAATTGATCTAGACAAAAACTGGCGGTCTTATTCAGAAATAATCAACTTCAACAACAAGTTTTTCGGCTATTACAAAAATAATGCCCACGACTTTTTAAGGCACATCTACGAAGGACATGAACAGGTTTTTCCGAAAGAAAGTAAAACTGGAGGGTATATTCAAATCGACTTGGTAAAAGGAAATAACCTTGATGAATTATCACAAAACAAGCAAGTAAAAATAAAGCAAATAATTGATCAGTTACTGGAAAATGGATTTCATCCTGGCGACATCGCTATTTTGTGTCGTGCGAAAAAAGATGTTCGCGCGTATGCCGCTTTTCTATCAAACGAGGGTTTTTCAGTTTTATCAGAAGAATCGTTATTAGTGGCTAACTCACCTGAAGTTCAAGCTATTTCATCATTTTTTAATTTAGTAGAAAACCCTCGAAACAACATCGCACAGGTTGCGTTTGCCGAATGTATACGCGACACCAGGTATCCGAACACGACAAATGAGGAGTTTTACCAAAAGATTCTTTCCAAGAATCACAACCATATCTCTTCTATTATCAGTCTGTTCACCGACGAAAAACTGGAAATACCAGCAGAATTGATGCCCCTGACTGAAATCGCAGACTTTGTGTTAAGGAATATACTTCAAGTTCAAAAGGCCAATGTTTTTGTGCAATACTACCACGACTTCCTGTTTCAAGCACCTCAATCTATTGCCGAGCTAAATCAGTTGTGGGATACCAAAAAAACCAGCCTTTTTATTTCCACGCCCGAAAACAATAAATCCATACAGGCAATGACCATCCATAAGTCGAAAGGACTTGATTTTGAAATTGTTATTGTGGACGCTGATAAGGAAAGCATTAGAAATACCAAGAAGGAGTTTTGGCTTAAAAATGAATCGCCTGAGCAGAACGAATTACCTGTTTTGCTCTTGCCACTAACCAAAAACTTATCGCTTATTGGCGAAGAAAACAATTTTGAACGTGAGAAAACCCGTTCAGAACTCGACTACATGAACACCCTCTATGTGGCTTTTACACGGCCGGTTCAGGGACTGTTTGTGCTTACCGAACAAAAAGGCGAGAAGCCGGGGTTACTAGCCAAGAATATTAACGGGTTCTTCGAACAAGAATACCCAGAATTAACTGGAAATGAACAGGTTTCACTTGGATCATTTCCAACTCCCAAACCCATAAAAAAAGAGGAGACGTCGCCAGAAACACTAAAAAACTGGTTCTCAAATTCATGGCAATCGCACATCCGCCTAGCAAAACCCGATGACTTCTTAAACCCAACATCCAGTGAAAGGTCGGAAAAAGAATATGGCACACTCATTCATGAACTCCTTGCGCAAATAAACCAAGTTAATGACATTAATTTGGTTGTGGAGAAAAGTCTGGCGTCAGGACTTATATTTAAAGAAGAATCCGAAAAATTGAAGAAACTATTTAACCGGGTTGTTTCCCACCCTTTGCTGTCTGCTTACTATGAAACAGGTATTTGGAACAAAAACGAAACTGAGATAATCGATGAAAATGGCAAAATTAATCGGCTCGACCGCATTGTTTTTACAAACGATAAATATGTGATCATCGACTACAAAACAGGTGAAGTTCAGGCCAAGCACCATGAGCAGATAGAAAATTATAAAACGGCAGTTGCAGCGCTTGGAATCAAGAAAGCCGAAGCATTGTTAGTATACTTAAACAAAAATATCGAGGTAATTGGCGTTTAAGCCAGATTACTTATACACCTTGAGGTCATCGAGTGCTTGGCGGTATTTTTTCGCATTCCTGTTGTGCTGGGCATTTGTTTTAGCAAAAACATGGTATCCCGAAAGGTCATCTTTAGCACAAAAATAAAGGTAATTTTCATCAGAAGGATTCAGCACCGCTTCAATGGACGAGATGGAAGGAATACAGATGGGCCCTGGAGGCAAACCAGCCGTTTTGTAAGTATTGTAGGGCGAATCAATTTCCTTATGAACATTCAAAACCCGTCGTATATTTTTATCATTGATAGCATATAGTAAAGTAGGATCAGCCTGCAACAACCACCCAGCCTTAAGTCTATTCAAATAAACCCCGGCTATCATGGGCTTTTCATCATTCTTATTCGACTCTTTTTCAACAATACTTGCCAGCGTAATTACCTCAGGAACGGTAAGGTTGACCGATTGAGCACGAATTGTTCGTGACTCATTCCAAAATTTATCGTATTCTGTTGCCATTCGGGTTACAAATTTCTCAGCATCTGTATTCCAATAAAACTCGTAAGTGTTGGGAATAAAAAGACAAGAGATGGTTTCTTTTGTAAGTCCATATTTTTCGAGCACTTTTGTGTTACTCAAATACGCAATAATAGAAGTAGAATCGGCTTCAATCTGTTGCGAAATCCGTCCTGCCAACTGATAAATGTCGCGTTGATTATTAAACACCACCTGCACAGGAACTTGGTTTCCAGAACGTAACAAATTAACAAGTTCATAATTACTCATTTTATCCTGAAGGATATACCTGCCAGGCTTAATGAAGTCGGGATATTTTTTTGCCTCTGCCCACCACTCAAAATTTTTGCGATGAACAATGACTCCTTTTTCATAAAGTACATTTTTAACAACTTCAAAACTTGCATTGGTTGGGATAATAACTGATACCGAAGGTTGATTGTTAGACCATACATTAGGCTTAAAAATAACACCATAAAGAAACCAAGCTACACCACCCGAAACCAAAAGAATCAAAAAAAGAAATACGAAAAACAACCTTAGAATTGGCCTCTTTTTTCTTTTATTTGCTGAATACCTGCTATGATAATAAACCATTATTTTAAGTTTTCTGATTTTAACAACTGATAAAAATTTACATCAGATGTACGGGCTCCTGCCACAAGCCATTGTTTTTTTACTCCCGAAAGGCTAAACCCTGCTTTTTCAAATAGGCTGATGCTTTTGTCGTTGCCTACTTCAATATCACAGTATAGTTGTTGCAATTTCAAAAAATCAAACGCATAACCGATCAAAATTTTCAAAGCAATTAGCGCATATCCTTTTCCCCGTTCATCTTCAACAAGCGTTATACCTATTCCAGCCCTTTTATGTTTCGGTTCAAAGTCAAAAATATCTATTGTACCTAAAGTTTGTTTAACATTTCCAGAAGATTTTTCGATTATGAACCGCATCTGCCGACTAGAATAAATATCTTTATCCGACTGAAATACATACTGTTCCAAATCGAATCGAGAAAATGGGGCTTGTGTTCCGCTGATGTGCCAAAGGCGGCTATCATTTTCCAAATCAAATAAAAAATCTACATCATCCGGCTCAGGTGCTCTAAGTCGTATTCCTTGTTTTAATAATATATTCTTCATTTTTAAACTTTTACAAATTTAGTAACAACCTACCTTTTAATGGGAAGCAAAAGTGAAACTAATCCAACTTTATCATCCCGCTGCAAATCAATTCTGCCGGCCCCCTCAACCAAACCCTCCACACTTTCGACTCATCCATCTCGAAATCAATTTGAAAATCACCTCCAGAAGTTATTACCTGCCAACTGTTTTTCTTATACAATCGACTTGCAGCTATAGCTGCAGCGGTTACTCCTGTACCGCACGAAAGCGTTTCGTCTTCCACTCCGCGCTCAAAAGTACGTACCTTTAGAACCTCATCACTCACTTTTACAAAGTTCACATTTACTCCATCAGGATTATAATCTGCGCTTTCGCGGATTTTCTTGCCTTCTTTAAACACATCCATATTGTCAAGGTGATCGGTAAAAAGCACAACATGTGGTGATCCTGTGTCTATATAAAAACCGCCTTCAATAGGTTTTATTTCTGAAACATCACGCAATTGAATGGCAACATGCCAAGCTGTTTCCTTTTTCAATTCCCGCTCTATTTCAGCCAAATGAAAGCCATCGATTGCTTCAAAGCGCATCTTATTCGATACATAACCTTTCAGATGTGCAAAGGCAGCTGCGCACCGCCCGCCATTTCCACACATAGTTCCCTCATACCCATCAGCATTGTAGTATTTCATTGAAAAATCTTCAGTAGCAGAGGGGTTTATTTCAATTAGCCCATCAGCACCCACACCAAAGCGGCGGTGACAAATTCTGGCAATCTGTTCAGCTGTCAAATTGACTGGTTTTGTCAGATTATCAATGAGGATAAAATCATTTCCATTACCATGAAATTTATGAAAATCGAGTTTCATTTTTTTAAAAATCAAATTATAACAACCTAGCTATCAACCTTAACATTTCTTAACCTTTAACAGGTAATTTTGGGCAAACATATTGCGTTTGCAAAACAAAAATACATGAGAAAAATGAAAATAAGTCCTTTTTACAAAAGTTTTTTGGGAGGAGCTGCAGGAGCAGCCCTAATTATGACGGTAGTTTTTTTCAACAATTCTGCCAATAACACCCACACAATTGAATCGTACCATGATTCAAAATCCATTACCGAATACGAACATATTCCAGCTCACAGCGCTTCGTACCTGCCCGAAATTACAACAGATTTCAGAAAAGCGGCTCAGAAATCGCTCGACGCTGTTGTTCACATAAAAACTGAAATAATTGCAACCAGCAATTCATACCACGATTTCTTTGGTCCGTTTAAAGAATACCTCCACCCCTATCCCGATCGTAAAAATGTATACACGGCCTTTGGCTCTGGCGTAATTATATCTTCTGATGGCTATATTGTTACCAACAATCATGTTGTAAACGGATCTGATAAAATATCGGTTAAGTTTAACGACGGTCAAGAGGCTGATGCCACCATTGTAGGACTTGACCCATCAACCGATTTGGCTCTGATAAAAGTTGAAAAGCAAAACCTCCCCTTTCTAGATTATGGAGATTCGGATGAACTACAGGTGGGCGATTGGGTGCTTGCTGTTGGCAATCCGTTCAACCTCACTTCAACGGTAACTGCGGGAATAGTGAGCGCCAAAGCCAGAAACATTAATATCTTGGGATCAAGGTCTGCCATCGAATCATTTATACAAACAGATGCCGCTGTTAACAAAGGCAACAGTGGTGGCGCATTGGTAAATACCAATGGTATGCTTGTGGGTATAAATGCTGCAATTGCTTCCCACACTGGAGTTTACGAAGGATATTCATTTGCAATACCAGTAAACATTGTAAAAAAAGTTGTTGATGACCTAATGGAATTTGGAGAAATTCAACGCGCATATATAGGAGTGCAAATACAAGACATGAATGCGAACATGGCTGAAAAGCTTGGCGTAAATGAAGTTTATGGTGTATATATTGCTGGCATTATCGAAAACAGCGGTGCTGATGACGCCGGCTTGCAAACAGGCGACATTATCCTATCTATCGACAGTAAACCGACCCCAACCCTATCGTCGCTTATGGGCGTAATTGCACAGTATCGACCGGGAAATTCCGTGAATGTTGAGGTAAACCGTAACAACAACAAAACCACCATACCCGTTGTGCTCAAAAATGAAAATGGAACAACTGCGATCGTGAATTCACGCGACGCCTTCTACAACAACTTACTGGCGGCTGACCTCCAACAAATTGATCAGGATGAACGCGATAAACTGCGCATTTCGGGCGGACTAAAGGTTGTGCAGGTTAACGACGGTATTCTTCGGCAAGGAGGCATAAACAAAGGTTTTATTCTGTATGAAATAAACGGAGTTAAAATAAGCTCACAAAAATTACTTGAAGAAGCCCTTGACAAATCGAAGAATGTGATCAGATTAAAAGGCATCTACCCGAATGGCGCAAAAATTTCTTACGAATTCATGAAATAATTTTGTTATTTAGAATTATTTTTAATAAATTGCGTGCCCAAATTTGGGAGACTACCATCTTTACAAAAACACACCATGAGACAACTTAAAATATCCAAATCGATTACCAACAGAAACACAGCTTCGCTTGACAAATACCTTCAAGATATTGGTAAAGAGGAGCTTATAACTGCTGAACAAGAGGTGGAACTGGCTCGAAGAATAAAAGCCGGCGACCAAATTGCCCTCGAACGACTTACCAAAGCCAACCTGCGATTTGTTGTTTCGGTATCAAAACAATATCAAAATCAGGGGTTGAGTCTTCAGGATATGATTAACGAGGGAAATCTTGGTCTCATAAAAGCAGCCCAACGTTTTGATGAAACACGCGGTTTTAAATTCATTTCTTATGCTGTTTGGTGGATACGCCAATCTATTCTTCAAGCACTTGCCGAACAATCACGGATAGTTAGACTTCCGTTGAATCAGGTGGGGTCGTTAAACAAAATAAAAAAAACAACTTCACGCTTAGAACAAAAATTTGAGCGCATGCCCTCCGAATCTGAAATTGCAGAAGAAATGGAAGTGGCTGACCATAAAATAAACTCGGCGCTAAAAATAGCAACTAAATACATTTCTACAGATGCCCCAATGGGCGAAGATGAAGACACCAATTTCCTTGAGCTGTATATCCCAAATGATGTGGAAGACACCGATGAGTCGCTTATGCGCGAAAGTCTAGGTAGCGAAATCCAACGTTCACTGGCATCGCTTAGCGACAAAGAACGTGATGTAATTAACATGTATTACGGTATTGGCATGAGCCATGGGCTCACCTTAGAAGAAATTGGCGACAAATTTGACCTATCCCGCGAAAGGGTTCGTCAGATAAAAGAAAAAGCAATACGCCGACTGCGACACACCGCGCGAAGTCGTCTGCTCAAAGCTTACTTAGGTCAGTAGCGATTAACCATTTAATTAAAAAAGGCAGGATATTAAACCATCCTGCCTTTTTTATTTTTTTGAATTATCTGATAGCTAAATAATAGCAACAAGAAATTAAAACAAGGGTAGGTTGCAGGATTTGGCTTTTTTTCTAAATTTGTTGCACAGCTATTAATTACTTCTTCTATAAAAAAATGAACATGGTACAAAAAAAAGACATGAACGGCAACTACGAAGAGTCGCTGAACAAGTGGGCGCAAAAAGAAATGATCGCCAACGAATTTATCAGCGTACTTTCAAAATTGTTTTATGAGAAGTCGATCGAGCTCGTGCTTTTCAGAACACAGCTAATCGACAGAAGCGCAAGTGTATTGTTATACAAACACTCGTACGTTGAAAACATCGTGAACAAACAACTGAATATTGAAGATTCACTTTTACTGGCCAAAGCCATTTTGCACTGCGATGTAGCTCCATCAAAACTCGATATTGGGAAATTGGGTGGCGAATGGATGGAGGAAAAGAGCAATTATGTAGATGCAGAGGATTTTATACGTGTTAAGCTCAAAAATTTTATTGGAGAGAACGTAAGAGACTCAGGCCCTGTGGATGTTATTTTGTATGGCTTTGGTCGTATTGGTCGATTACTGGCACGCCAGCTGATTATTCAGGGTAATGGAAAACAGCTTCGGGTGAGAGCGATTGTTACACGTGGTAATGATGCTGAACAAATAAAAAAACGGGCTTCTTTGTTTCGCCACGACTCTGTGCACGGCCCTTTCAGAGGGGTTGCTATTGAAAATCCTGACGACAAAACAATTTACATAAATGGGCACAAAGTGCTGATGCTTAACGCTTCAAACCCTGAAGATCTAGACTACACAGAATACGGGATAAACAACGCTGTACTAATTGACAACACAGGGATACTTCGCGACAGAGAAAGCCTTTCACGCCACCTCACAGCCAAAGGCATAAGCAAAGTACTACTAACAGCTCCTGCCAAAGGAGATGTGCCCAACATCGTGTTCGGGGTAAACGAAAAAATAATTGACTATAAAAAAGAAACCATTTTCTCAGCTGCTTCATGTACCACCAACGCTTCTGTCCCGGTATTATCTGTATTAGAACGGGAAGTTGGTATAGACCGAGGACATCTGGAAACGGTACACTCATACACAAACGACCAAAACCTGCTCGACAACATGCACAAAAAGTCGAGAAGAGGTCGGTCGGCACCACTCAACTTGGTGATAACAGAAACGGGGGCTGCATCCGCCGTCACGAAGATAATTCCAGCACTAAAAGGTCGGTTAACTGGAAATGCAATTCGTGTTCCTACCGCGAACGTTTCGCTGGTAGTGCTCAATTTAACCATGAAACGTGAAGTTACCAGAGAAGAAATTAACGAGATGATGCGCAAAGCTGCCCTCTCAGGCGATTTGGTGTCGCAAATCAAATATTCCACCTCAGCTGATGCTGTATCTTCTGACTACATCGGAGAATATATAACGAGCGTGGTCGACAGTCATGCAACTATTGTTTCTGAAGACGGGAAAAACGTGGTGCTTTATATTTGGTACGACAACGAATTTGGTTATGCACTTCAGGTGATCAGGGTAGCCAAATCTATGGCAGGCGTTACACGTCCTACATACTACTAAGATCTGTTAAATTTCATTAGCCGATATTTTCAAAAGAGATATCGGCTTTTTTCATGACCAGAAAGTACTAGGCCTGCAAACAAAAAAAATCAACGCACATTTCAACTAATATTTAATACGGAAATGTGGGCCACAAAGTTTCCGATTACTATATTTGCACTTTCTTAGGGAACAACTTTTTAATATTCACATGAAAGAACCTGTAAAATACATCTTCGTTACCGGAGGTGTTTCATCTTCATTAGGTAAGGGCATTATTTCCGCATCACTGGCAAAGCTATTGC
>CAYWNI010000052.1:0-11888 GCA_964459525.1 uncultured Lentimicrobiaceae bacterium
CGAAAAAATGAAGACGTCTATGTGATTATTGATGCGGAGGAGGAATAATCGTTTTTTACCCTTTTCTTTTTTTTATTGCTTTGGCGAAAATTTCTTGTCCAAAACGCTTTCCGTGCGCGGGATAAAATGTGGTTACGGGTAGGTTCTCAAAATATTTCCAGGTTTCAAAGAGTAGTTTTTCGTCATTGGCAAAAGGAGGCCAAATTATGCCTGCTACATTGAAAACACTATCTCCTGCAAACAGGTTGTTCTCAAAAATAAGCGATGAAGAACCAATCGTGTGTCCTGGCGTATGAACAATAAGCGCCTCTGCACCCAGATTCTTTGTCGAGAAATCTTTTTTAAAAACAATATCAGGACCAACTGCCTCAAATTCTGCATGCTTTGAGCTAAAATGCCTTCCCATGAGGGATATTATTTTGAAAAGGGGGTTCGTACCAAACGGCACACCGTGTTTGCCCTGCCTCAGCATGTCAGACTCAGTTTCGTGCACGATAACAGGTGCGCCGCTAGCGGTTTTTAGCTGTTTCGCATTTCCGGCATGGTCGTTATGGGTATGGGTTAAAAAAATAAATTGGAGGTTTGTTAAATCAAGTCCGCGCGATTGTATACTTCTTGCAATGTGTTTAAAATAACCTGGACTGCCTGTGTCGACCAAAAAAAATCCCTCATCATGCACCACAAAATAGCAATGTCCGACACCCGCTTTTATGGGAAATATTTTTGTCATCGTGTAGGTTCAATTTTGTAAATGGCATAGTCTTCGCTGTCAAAGATACGTTTTTCGGGTAGCATAATCTCAGTACCAAAGCTTTTTTTAAGTATAATGATAAATTTAAGTCCCTTATCTGCAAGGCCTTGTCGGTATTCGGGCGAAAGAATATCTTCGTTTGGTGCTACCCAGCCTTTGCGGTGGGCAAAGTACATTGGGGTAGGGTAGTAGCCGCTGTTGATGAGGATGAGATCGTCGGGTTCTGAAAACTCATCCAAAACCTGCTCAAGTTTCAAAACGGGCAGGTCTTTTTCCTTGAGGCGAAAATCGTGCTGCTGGTTGGCTAATCCTTCAATTACAATGGCCGCCAGCAGTAGTTTTGCCAACCAACTTTTGTTTATTTGCGCTAGTCCATAACCCGCCATCAGCGCCATAACCGGCACATAAGGAATGATGTAATAGCTGTGAAAAGCAAACGTTTGTCCTGCTTTTAGAATGATCAGTAAAAAGGGCAGTGTTACAAAAGCAAAGATGCCGATTAGCATCTTGTTCTTTTTATAAAAAGCAAAAAAGAGTCCGGTTAAAAAGGCAAAAAACCCAACAAATTTCAAGGCGTTTTCATAAAAGTGTTGCAGACTTTCATGCCAAAACTCAATAATTTCAAGTCCTCCTGCCATGAGGTTTTTACCCATAAAAAAATGCCAGAATCCGTAAGTTTCAACCAGATGCGGTACCCAGTAGAAATACCAAAGGGCAACGGGAATCATTGCAACCACTGTTGTTGCCACAATCTTTATCCGATTTCGTTGCCTAATTGCCGGATTGAAAATTAAAGGCAGCAACGCACCCAATAAACAAACGGATGGCAGTTTTGAAAGTGCCCCAAACAGTATTAGAATGAAGAAAAAGACAAGGTTTCTTACTGACTGTCTTTTGTCGAGGTAGTTGGTGCCATAATAAATTCCCATCAAAATAAGGGATGAAGAAAATGTGTCGGGCATGATTTTGCGGCTGTATGCAAACCAGATTGAAGACAACAGAATTACCGATGCATAAAGCGCAACACGGTGGGTGAAGTATTTTTTTATCAACTTAAAAAAATACCAAATGCCTACCGACGAAACAAAAAGGTTGATAAGTCGACCATACCAGTGTTCGTAGCCAAACACCAGCGAAACGAGATAAATTAAATAATTGAGCAGTGGAAATTCCATGCCCGTAATGCCGCTGAGTTCGCCAGCGATGTCAATGCGGGGATAAAAAGGGTTGGCTTGTATTTCGTAGAAATTACGGGCCACCATTGCAACCGTTGTCTGACGCCAGTTATGGGCCATGTCGAGAGGTGGTAGCCAGATACCATAAAGCCTTATGGCAAAAAATAAAAATATCCAGAACCGTACATCCTGAAAGAAGTTGAGTTTTTCCGAGTTCAATAAATGACCTTCGGCAGACATCAGATTAGGTCTTTCATCAACTGCTGGTCGACCAGGTTTGGTAGCGTTACGCGCAATTGCGGATTTTCTTTCATCGCTCTTTCAATGGCCGTCATAGCGCTTGCATTACGTGCCCAGCTACGGCGCGAAATACCGTTGTTCACATCCCAGTAAAGCATGCTTTTTAAGCGGCGATCGGTTTCTTGGCTTCCGTCGAGGAGCATGCCAAACCCGCCATTGATTACTTCTCCCCAACCAACGCCACCGCCGTTGTGTATCGAAACCCAGGTGGCGCCTCTGAACGAGTCGCCAATTACATTTTGGATGGCCATGTCGGCAGTAAAGCTTGACCCATCATAAATGTTGGAGGTTTCTCTAAAAGGAGAATCGGTGCCGCTTACGTCGTGGTGATCGCGACCTAGTACCACAGGAGCGGTTATTATTCCTTCATGGATGGCTTTGTTAAAAGCTTCTGCAATTTTAATTCGGCCAGTTGAGTCCGCATACAAGATGCGTGCTTGCGAACCTACCACAAGTTTATTCTGTTGCGCTCCTTTTATCCATTTGATGTTGTCGTCCATTTGGTTTTGAATGTCTTTACTCGATTCACTCATCAGGTTTTCAAGTACTTCACAGGCAATTTTGTCGGTGGTTTCAAGGTCTTTTGGGTTGCCCGAGGTGCAAACCCAGCGGAATGGACCAAATCCAAAATCAAAAAACATGGGGCCCATAATGTCCTGAACGTAAGAGGGATATTTAAAATGAATTCCATCGTCGGCCATCACTTCCGCTCCGGCACGCGAGGCTTCGAGCAAGAAAGCATTGCCATAGTCGAAGAAATAGGTGCCACGTGCCGTGTGTTTGTTTATGGCTGCTGCCTGTCGTCGTAGGGAGGTATAAACTTCTTCTTTAAATTTTACCGGATTTTTGACCATCATCTGGTTGGCTTCGTCGAATGATAAGCCGGCAGGATAATATCCTCCGGCAAAGGGATTATGCAACGAAGTTTGGTCGGAACCCAACTCGACTTGAATGTTTTCGGTAGCAAATTTCTCCCAAACGTCTACGATGTTTCCTTCGTAGGCAATGGAAACGACTTCTTTATTCTTTTTGGCTTCTGACACACGTTTTGCCAGAAAGTCCAGGTTATCAGTAATTTCATCAACCCATCCTTGCTCATGCCTTTTGCGGGAAGCTTTGGGGTTTATTTCGGCGGTTACCGACACTACGCCTGAAATGTTGGCGGCTTTGGGTTGTGCTCCTGACATGCCACCAAGTCCTGAGGTAACAAAGAGCTTGCCAGCAAAAGGGTCTTCGCCTTGTTTGGCTACTTTGCGGGCGGCATTCATCACCGTTATGGTGGTTCCATGAACGATTCCCTGCGGACCAATGTACATAAATGAACCTGCCGTCATTTGTCCGTATTGCGAAACACCAAGTGCATTCATACGTTCCCAGTCGTCTGGTTTTGAGTAATTGGGAATCACCATGCCGTTTGTAACCACAACACGTGGAGCATCTTCATGCGATGGAAAAAGCCCCATCGGATGCCCGCTATACATGGCCAGAGTTTGTTTTTCGGTCATGGTGGCCAAATACTGCATGGTGAGCAGGTATTGTGCCCAGTTTTGGAAAACAGCACCATTGCCACCGTAGGTTATCAGTTCGTGGGGATGTTGTGCCACAGCCGGATCCAGATTGTTTTGAATCATAAGCATGATGGCTGCTGCCTGACGACTTTGCTGCGGGTATTCGCTGATGCTACGAGCATACATGGCGTAATCTGGTCTGAAACGGTGCATGTAAATTCGGCCAAATTGTTCCAGCTCTTCAAGAAACTCAGGTGCCAATACCCTGTGGTGTTCGGGCGCAAAATAACGCAGGGCATTTTGCAGGGCAAGATTTTTTTCAGCTTTCGTCAGGATATCTTTTCGGCGCGGAGCATGACTTACTTGAGGGTCGAGAGGTTTTTTGTTTGGAAGCTCGGAAGGTATTCCGCTCAGGATGGCATTTTTAAATTCGTTCATTACCTTTCAGATTGATTTGATAAACCGCAAAATTAGTACAAAAACATGGTTTTTTTGTCCATGAATTTATATAAAGACCAGTATTTAGGTTGGGATTAAATAGTTTCGCGTTTGTTCTTCATTATGTTGTACAAAAATTCACGTGATCTGAAAAGTTGGGCTTTAACGGTGCCAAGTGGCAAACTGAGTTCATTTGCAATTTCCTCGTAAGAGTACTCTTTGAAATACCGCATTTCGATCAGTTTTTTGTAATGAGGTTTAAGTTTGTGAATAACTTCCCTCATGTGCATTATTTTTTGCTGTATAATGTATTGTTGCTCAGGATCTGGCAAACTGTCTTCGATTGTATTTTGTATGGTATCGGCTTCCGGCCCTGTTGAAATGGTTTGTCTTATTTTTTGTTTTTTACGCACAAAGTCGATGCAATTGTTGGTGGCAATTTTAAAGAGCCAAGTACTGAAGGCAAATTCCGAAGTGTATTGATGGAGCGACTTAAACGCTTTGCCAAAGGCTTCTATGGTCAGATCTTCGGCGTCCACAGGGTCGTCTGTCATTCTGAGCATAGTGAAATACAAACTGTCCCGATAATGGCCCATAAGTTCGGCATAGGCATGCTGATCGCCGGTTTCGAGCGCTTGGCGGATAAGCACCATGTCGCGCATCCCCTTTTCGGTAAGTTGTTCATTTACTTCCATTGCTTCGGTTGGTTAATCGAGCTGATAATGGTAATTAATGGTAGTACCAGTACGTACAATGGCTCAATTACCAGCGAAAGTAGTAATAATTGAGGTTCTTGGAGGCGGTAGAATACTTTTTTTTGAATGATAAGGGTGGCAACGGTTTTGATTGCCCACAGTGCCAAAGCTATAATTGGCTGTATTTGTAAGGCAAGCATAAAAATAAAAATTACCCAGAAAATCAATTGCGCCAGACTAAACATGCCGAGCAGCCACTTAAATTTTGGTTTGTAGTACTTTCCTGTTGTTAGGTGTCGCCGTTTTTGCCGGATATAGGTTTTGAATGTTGTTTTAGGTGTTGAATAAACAAAGCTGTCCTTGTTGATGGAAATCGAGGTATTGGTGCTTTTGGCTACTTGGTTTATAAACAGATCATCATCGCCAGATGCAATCCTGTAATGCGATGTAAACCCTTTGGCTTTGATAAACAGCGATTTGCGATAGCTTAGGTTTCGGCCAACGCCCATGTATGGGATTCTGGCAAGCGCAAACGACAGGTATTGCATTGCTACCACCACCGCATCGTAGCGTATTAATGCGTTTAAAAAACCTTTTCTTTTTTCGTAAGGGCCGTAGCCCAATACAATTTCAGTATTTGGCTTGTAAGCCGAAATCATTTGGCGTATCCACTGATCGGAGGCGGGCACACAGTCGGCATCTGTTAGCAACAGGATTTCATTTTTGGCTGATTTGATCCCAATCGAGAGCGGGAATTTTTTTCCTTTGAAAAAATTTAGTTCCTGTTCAATATTGATGACCTTTAGGTGCGCATGTTCCCGTGCCATTTGTTGCAGGAATGGCCCTGTTTCGTCGTTGGAGGTGTGGTTTACTACCACCACTTCAAAATTGGGGTAATCCTGGTTGAGGAGCTTAGGTAAATTGTTTATCAAGTTGTGGTATTCGTTGCGCGCCGACATAACAACTGATGCCGCTGGCAGGTTTTCGATTTCCGAAAACTCAGCTTTTGGCTGTTTCAAAAATGCCAATCTTGCAAAAAAAGCAAGGTAATAGATTAACAGTATGAGTGTTGCCAATCCAAGAACACAGATTGGTATTAATTCGGTTGGTGTAATCTCTGGTATCAAAGTCATAACTGTTTAAAGCACCAAAATTATTCAACTTGGGCGAATTCGGCTATCTTTGCGCAAAAATTTATTTAATGCAATTTAAACTGGTTTTTAACGACCCCAAAAGTGCTGCCCGTGCCGGCGAAATAGAAACAGATCACGGCAAAATCCAAACTCCGATTTTTATGCCTGTTGGAACGGCTGGTTCTGTTAAAGGTATACATATTCAGGATATTAGCAACGACATAAATGCCGACATTATTCTTGGAAATACATACCACTTGTATTTGCGGCCGGGATTGGATTTATTAAAAGCTGCCGGCGGACTGCATCGTTTCAACGGTTGGAAACGCCCAATACTTACCGACAGCGGTGGTTATCAGGTGTATTCGCTTGCCGATAGGCGCAAACTTAATAGGGAAGGGGTCGTTTTTCAGTCGCATATTGATGGGTCGCGGCATCATTTTACACCAGAAAGGGTGGTTGATATTCAGCGGGCAATTGGTGCTGACATTATGATGGCTTTTGACGAGTGCACTCCTTATCCATGCGATTATAAATATGCAGCCAATTCGCTTGAAATAACCCACCATTGGCTCGACCGCTGCATTGAGCAGATGAAGGTTAGCGAGCCCATGTATGGTTACAGCCAGTCGCTTTTCCCGATAGTGCAAGGCAGCACTTTTCGCGATTTGCGGGTTAAGTCGGCTGAGTACATAGCTGCAAAAAATGCTGACGGCAACGCCATTGGTGGCTTGTCGGTGGGCGAGCCGCACGAAGACATGTATGAAATGACCGATTTGGTTTGTCGCATACTGCCAACCGATAAACCACGTTATCTGATGGGCGTTGGCACGCCAGCCAATATTCTGGAAAGCATTGCATTGGGCGTAGATATGTTTGATTGCGTGATGCCTACCCGAAATGGCAGAAACGGCATGCTGTTTACCAGCGAAGGCATTATAAACATCAAAAACGAAAGATGGAAAAATGACCTGTCGCCGATAGATGAAAATGGCAGTTCGTACGTCGACAGCCAGTATTCAAAGGCATATCTGCGGCATCTGATCGTTTCAAAAGAAATCTTGGGTGCTATGATCGCCAGTCAGCACAACCTGGCTTTTTATCTGTGGCTGGTGCGACAAGCCCGTGAGCATATTCTGGCTGGTGATTTTGCGTCATGGAAAAATGTAATGGTGAAAAAAGTTAGCAACCGTCTGTAAAACAAAAGGGTAAGCATGTTAAAAATAATCGACAGGTATATCATTAAAAAGTTCATGGGAACATTTTTCTATGCTATTTCGCTGTTGATTCTTATTGTAATAATTTTTGATGTGAGCGAAAACATCGACAGCTTTATTAAAAATGAAGCACCGCTTAAAGCCATCATCATCGATTATTATATCAACTTCATTCCTTATTTTATAAACCTGTTTATCTACCTTTTTACTTTTATCTCGGTTATCTTTTTTACATCAAAACTTGCCGGCGACACCGAAATTATTGCCATACTCAGCAGTGGTGTTAGTTTTCGGCGATTGCTTTATCCCTATTTGCTGTCGGCTACTATTCTGGCTGTTTTTAGTTTTTATCTGGGTAATTTCCTTATTCCTACCACCAACCAAACCCGCCGTGTGTTTAAAAACACCTACATGGAAAATTTGGTAAAGGACCAAAGCCGCAACCTGCATATTCAAATTGAGCCCAATACTTTTGTGTTTATTGAGTCGTATAACCGCATTTTGGCAACGGGTTATAAATTTTCTATCGAAAAATTTGAAGGACAAGAGATGGTTTACAAGCTCATGGCCGACAAGCTTTTGCTGGACACCGTAACGGACAAGTGGACGATGAAAGATTATTTCATCCGAACCATCGACAGCTTGGGCGATCAGCACATAGAAAAAGGAGAGTTGATGGACACCACTTTGGCGCTTCAACCAACCGATTTATACAAGGTAAAGGAAGTGTTTGAGGAAATGAACCTGTATCAGCTCAACGATTTTATCGCTGCCGAAAAAGCCAAAGGTTCTATTGCCTACAAGAGTTTCGAGATTGAAAAACACAAACGCATGGCTGGCCCTGTGGCCATTATTATACTCACAATTATAGGTGTTGCCCTGTCGAGCCGAAAGGTTCGTGGTGGCATTGGCATGCACCTGGGCGTAGGCATCGCCCTCACATTTTCGTACATACTGCTCATGCAGGTAAGTACTGTTTTTTCGGCCTTCGGTAATTTGTCGCCGGTCATTGCCTCATGGATTCCCAACATTATTTTTCTGTTTATTGGTTTGTATTTGCTGCGAAAAGCACCTAAGTAGTGCTGTTTGTTGTGGAATCCTGTTGTACGCTAACCTTTGAATTTACCGCAGATCAACCTTCCGAGAGGTTGAGCCTGAAATAGGATTATCAACATTCGAGAATCTTTATCCAAACAACGTTAAAAAATGTCTAAGGGGGTCATAAGATGGTAATTATTTGTATTTTTACGATATAAATCATAAAACATTTCTTTCTTTATTTCTTGGTGTAGCCCATGGAAGTCTTGTTTTATGAAAAACGAAGAAAGAATGAAATGTATAAATTACAGTATTTAAGCTGATTACCAAATATCTAACCAGTATAATTGTTTTATGGTAATAGGTTTTGGAACTTGGCAGTAAAAAAAATAAATGTAACACTTAAAAGTAAAGGAGAGAATTTATGGGATGTGCAGATGGCGTGAAGCCAAGAAAAAAAATTCAATTAGAAATTAACGAATATTCAGTTCAAAAAGAGGAGGAAAAAACGATGAGTTCAACAATGGTTAGGCAAGAAATGCCAAAATTTACAATGGATGCGTATAACGCAAAAACAGGTCATTTTACAACAGTTTCAAGTGAGGATTATAAAGGAAAATGGGCAGTAGTCTGTTTTTACCCGGCTGACTTTACATTTGTTTGCCCAACTGAAATAGCGGCGATGAATGCTAAATATGATGAGTTTCAGGCGTTAAATACTGAGATTCTAGCGGTTTCTGTAGATTCAAAATTTTCACACAAAAGATTTGTTGAAACAGAACCTATTTTAAAAGGGTTAAAATTGATGATGGGAGCAGACTCAAACCAAGAAGTAAGTCGTGCGTTTGGTGTGCTTATCGAAGAAGAAGGCGTTGCATTAAGAGGCAGATTTCTTTTCAATCCTGATGGGATTTGTGTAGCACAAGAAGTTCAGGCAGATTCTGTAGGAAGAAATGTAAACGAATTTATAAGACAAGTGCAAGCTTGGCAACATGCTTCTAAAACCGGAGAAGTTTGTCCTGCTGGTTGGAGACCTGGTAAGAAAACGCTTCCAGTAAATACCGATGCAGAAAAAATGACTGGTCGTGTTGGTGATTACATAACAATTGAAGAAATCCTAAGCTAATAAGCTGCAATAATAATCCTAGGTGTAGTAACTGACATCTGGGATTATTAAAAACCCTTTTTGCCCCCCCCCCCAACTCGTACTCGACTTTGAGCGAAGCGGTAACGAGCATGCCTACTGGTCTGCCTTGAGCTCCACGAAACGCATACACAAAGCAAGATTCAATAAGCAGGCATAACTACCGTCCTTTTAATGGAGGTATCTATCTTTGAAAATATTACCTTTGCGGCAAAAATAATTACTCAAACTACCATGATAAAATACGTATTATCTTTTTCTCTAACTATCATTATTTTAACAGGATTTATAAACCTGAATGGGCAAACCACGTCTGCCATTGCCGTTGACGATTTAAAACAGCATATTTATTACCTGGCTTCCGATTCGTTAAAAGGCCGTAAACCAGGCACTCCTGAGGGCGATTTGGCTGCAGCTTATATTCGCGACAACCTTTTGAGCTACGGGCTTGAATCACTGGGAGATAATGGCCTACAACCTTTTGATGTTATCGTAAGCGTTGAACCTGGTGAAAACAATGCCCTGTCTACTGGAGCAATTTCAGGTATTTTCGATAGCACTTTTCAGCTGATGCCTTTTACTTCAAATGGAGATTTGGAAGCCGAAGTGGTGTTTACCGGATTTGGGATGGAAATCGATCATGATTCGCTGAAATGGAATGATTATGAAGGGCTTGATGTAAAAGGAAAATGGGTTTTGGTACTGCGTGGTGATCCTGAGCCCGACAACGAACAAAGTTTGTTTGCTTCGTATGTGAGCGAAAGAGACAAAGCACTGACTGCCAAAGACCACGGAGCTGCCGGAATTATTTTCGTGAGTGGCCCCCAGTTTGGTGATCAGGATAGGCTTATGCCGCAAACCTTTAACCGGGTGACTGCCGAGGCCGGTATTCTTGCCGTAAATGTAAATAAAGCCATTGCCAATCAACTGCTTGCAAAAGAAAATACCACAGTTACCGCACTTGAGGACAGTATCCGCAAAACCATGCTTCCGGTCTCCATGCCTTTAAACACCACTTTAGTCGCAAACATTGATTTGAGAAAAGTGGAAGTTACTACCTATAATGTGGTGGCTATGATTCCGGGCACTGATCCGATACTTAAAGATGAATACGTATTAATTGGAGCTCACTACGACCATTTGGGTATGGGCGGTATGGGCTCAGGATCGAGGATGCCTGACAGTATTGCTGTACACAATGGCGCCGACGACAATGCTTCCGGTGTTGCAGCCGTTTTAGAATTGGCTGAAATACTTGCATCTAAAAAAGATCAGCTCAAGCGTTCGGTTATTTTTATGGGATTTGGGGCTGAGGAAATGGGACTTCTGGGTTCACAGTTTTTTGCTTCTAACCCAGAAATAAACCTAAAACAGGTAAAGCTCATGCTCAACTTTGATATGATTGGTCGTTTGAACGCCGAAAAACCAAACCTGATGATTGGCGGTACAGGCACAGCTGTTGAAACGGAGGATTTGTTAAAAGAATGGGAAGCCGATAGCGAAATGGGATTCAGTCATTCGCCTGAAGGCTACGGTGCTTCTGACCATGCCAGTTTTTATGGCGCCGGTGTACCTGTGTTGTTCTTCTTTACAGGAGCCCATCAGGATTACCACACACCTTTAGATGATGCCGAATTAATAAATTACGAAGGTGAGAAAATGATTTTGGATTTTGCAGAGCCTATGGTCGTTTCTCTTATAAATCGCCCCGAAGCGCTTACCTATCAAGAAACTGCTGCGCCAGTTCAAGAGGGACGGAATAGCCGTTCTTTAAAAGTAAAGTTGGGCATTATGCCCGATTTTACCAGTACCGAAAACAACGGTCTTGGCGTGGGTGGCGTTACGCCGGGAGGCCCTGCCTCTGCTGCCGGACTTAAAAAGGGCGACCGCATTACTGCTTTGGATGGAATGGAAGTTACCAACATCTATGATTACATGTCGCGGCTCAAAAAATTGAAACCCGGCCAGCGTATTACTGTTGATGTAGTGCGTGACGAAGTTCCTATGGTGCTGATTGTAGACCTTTAAACAAACCAAACAATTAACCGATGTTCGACTTTTTAACCCCGGATTTGATTTCCAAATTTATAAAATTTGGTGTTGTCGGGTTTTCCGGGCTTTTTGTCGATTTTGGTCTTACCTATTTGTTTAAGGAAAAGCTGCACGTTCCTAAATACGTTTCCAATGCCATTGGCTTTATGTCGGCGGCATCGTCCAATTATTTCCTCAACAGGGTTTGGACTTTTGAAAGCCACAACCCGGAAATTATGACGGAGTATTCGCAGTTTATCCTGATTTCGGCTATCGGTTTGGTTATAAATACGGCCATCTTGTGGTTGTTGGTGAGTCGTTTTAAAATGAACTTTTACCTCGCCAAAGTATTTGCTATTGCCGTAGTTACCGTGTGGAATTTCTTTGCCAACCTATTTATTACGTTTAATCCTGATGCACTTATTTAGTCTCTGCAAAAAACGCCGAATACTTCGTTA
>CAYWNI010000053.1:0-11880 GCA_964459525.1 uncultured Lentimicrobiaceae bacterium
CTTTTTAAAAAACATGTAGTATGAAAAAAAAAATGATACAGTATGAAAAAATGGTTACTCATGATATGATAAAAATAACGTTGAGTAAGTGCGTGTGCATAACAATACAAAAATCAAAAACAGCTACTAATTGACAAAAATCCGTCAGAATTGTCAAATTTTTACGAAAATCTATTCATGTGTCAAATAAGGACTATATTTGATGAAAACAAAATTAAAGCGACTGGTACGATGACTAACAAAGAAAGTATGAATAACGAAAAAAAAATAGTTCTAGGTTCAGCCTTTGGCGCTGCAATAGGAAGTGTAATAGGCGTTTTGACTGACAATTTAGCGCTATGGATTAGTCTTGGTGTTTCATTTGGCGTTTTAGCAGGAATAGTTTTAATCAAAAAACAGAAAAAAGCTGACAAGGACGAGAACTAACCTCTCGCGTCAACGCTTCATGTTTTAGTCAAAACGAATGCAACGCGGAAATCATCGCCTCATTATAGCGCATCAGGTTATATATAACCCCTCTCCCATCACACATTTGCAAAAAAAAATAACATTTTGAATTGTAGGAATAAAAAAGCAACTATCTTTGTTCGTAAATTTACGAACTAAAATGGACCATAAATCAGTTACAACAGAAAGCCAAATTAAAACTGCCCGTTACGCTAAAGCAATGGGACACCCAATACGGATGTATCTTCTGGAATTGTTGTCAAAGCAAAGCTGCTGCTACAGTGGCGATATAAGCGAAGAATTACCCATTGCAAAATCCACTCTATCACAACACCTGAAAGAATTAAAAGATGCCGGGTTGATTCAAGGAGAAATTGAGTTGCCACGAATTAAGTATTGTATTAACAAAGAAAACTGGAAAGAAGCACAGCAACTTTTTAAGCAATTTCTGGGGATTTAAAAAAAATTTGAAAACATTGTTCGCAGTTTTGCGAATAACGAATAGAAAAATAAACATCATGGATTTAAACAATTTAAAACTTATAAACATGGAAATCAAAGTACTTGGCACTGGATGTGCTAAATGTAAGTCGCTTGAAAAAGCAACCAAAGAAGCCGTTGAGAAAACAGGAGTAAATGCCTCCATCACAAAAGTGGAAGACATCGTTGAAATTATGAAGTTCGGTGTAATGACAACTCCTGCTTTGGTAATTGACGGAGAAGTTGTAATAAAAGGGAAAGTTCCATCGGTAAATGAAATTTCAAAATTATTAATCAAATAATTAGTAAGAAAATGAAAAAATTAGTCATTAGTTTAAGTTTCATGCTGTTTCTGGGAATAATCTTTGTTTCAGCGCAAAGCAATAACCAAACAATCAATGATAATCCAAATGAAAATCGTGTAACCGCCTCCGAAAACATAACTCCTGGCGATGTGCAGGTTTATTATTTTCATGCCACACGCCGCTGCGCAACGTGCGAAGCAGTTGAATCCGTTACAAAAGAAGCATTAAAAGAGTATTATAGTGATAAGGTGAAATTTGAATCGATTAACCGAGAAGAAGAGAAAGACAACCCTTTGGTGGACAAGTATAAAATCAGCGGGCAAACACTTTTAATTTTAAACGGAGACAAAAAGGTTGATTTAACCAACGATGCTTTTTTAAATGCACGCACCAATCCCGACAAATTTAAAAGCAAGCTAAAATCAACCATTGATTCGATGATGTAGGCATGGAGGTATTGCAAAACTTTCTGGAAACATCACAGTTTCCGATACTCACGGCATTCATTTTGGGGCTTATGACCGCCATAAGTCCCTGCCCTTTGGCAACCAACATCACAGCAATTGGTTTTATTAGTAAAGACATTGTTAGTCAACGCAAGGTTTTTATTAACGGCTTGGTTTACACCTTGGGGCGTGCCATTTCATATACCGCTATCGGATTACTTTTCTTTTTTGGAGCAAATCAGTTTGAGTTAGCTGGATTCTTTCAAGAGTGGGGCGAAAAGGCACTAGGCCCGCTTTTAATCGTTATCGGCTTGTTTATGCTTGGTGTTTTAACACTTAAAATACCAGGTATTAATTCATTAACCGAAAAAATGGAGAATAAATTCCAAAGCGGATTCTGGGGGGTTCTTTTGTTGGGTGTAGTTTTCGCGTTGGCCTTTTGCCCATACAGCGGCGTGTTGTATTTCGGGATGCTAATACCAATGACAATAAGTAGCGCAAGTGGTTTGTATTTACCATTGTTTTTTGCCATTGCCACCGGAATTCCCGTCATTATTTTTGCATGGCTTCTTGCCTTTAGTGTTGGCTCACTTGGCAATGTTTACAATAAGATAAAAATTTTTGAACTGTGGTTCAGGCGTATAGTTGCAGTAGTTTTTATTGTTGTTGGAGTCTATTATATAGTCACGGTTTATTTTTAAAAAAAATTTACAATTATAGTTCGCTTTTTTACGAACATTTAAACAGTCAAGCGATGAATGGCTTTAAGAATTTTACAAAGAACAACGAAAAAGCAGAAGGTGTTTCGCATACCATTGAGAACGCTGATAAAACAAGCCAGGAAAAGAAACACCAAACTCTGCTGGTGCTTTCAATCATAACGGTGCTGCCACTTTTAATTGCTTTGTATCATTATTTACCAGAACTAGTTGATGCTTTTACTTTCGACCTAATAAAGCTCAAACCCGAATCACATTTCGGTGAATCAGTCAATTTTTTCTTTTACGACACCATAAAAATCTTAATTCTACTTTTCCTTATCAGTAGTTTGATGGGCATAGTAAATGCGTATTTCCCTGTCGACAGGCTACGTATTTACCTGACTACCAAAAAAATGTATGGACTGGAATATTTCTTTGCTTCCTTTTTTGGCGCCATCACTCCATTTTGTTCATGCTCCTCAATACCTTTGTTTATAGGTTTTGTAAAAGGCGGTATTCCGTTGGGCGTAACCTTTTCTTATTTAATAACTTCCCCTTTGGTGAACGAGGTGGCAGTGGCCATGTTTTTAGGATTATTTGGATTAAAAGCCACCATCATCTATGCAGGATCAGGAATTTTATTGGGGATGTTTGGTGGTTTTATACTTGGCAAGCTTAAGCTTGACAAATACCTAAGTGATTGGGTGCGTGAGATACAAGAAAATGCAATACAAGAAAGCGAAGCATGGCAGGGAGAAAACACCTCTTTTATAGACCGGCTTCCTTCCATTATTAAAGATGGCTGGGATATTGTTCGCAAAGTTCTCTTGTATGTGATTATAGGTATCGCCATTGGAGCTGCGATGCATGGTTACGTGCCGGAAAAATTCTTTGCAGCGTATTTGTCAGCCGACCGGTGGTATGCCATTCCTCTCGCTGTAATCCTGGCAGTTCCTATGTATGCAAACGCAGCGGGTATAGTCCCTGTTATTCAGGTTTTTGTTGCCAAAGGTGTTCCGCTCGGAACAGCCATTGCATTTATGATGGCAGTAGTAGGACTATCGCTACCGGAGGCTACATTATTGAAAAAAGTAATGAAGTGGAAGCTAATTGGGATTTTCTTTGGCACGATAAGCTTGTTTATTATAATACTTGGATATTTGTTCAATCTCGTGCTATAAAATGCGCAAACCATTGTATCTAAATTCGAATTTCTGCTGACTCATTTTATTTTCAACTGATTTATGTAATTATTAATAGCTGACTATTATTGCCTTATTAATTACTTTTATCATTTGTAGATTATCCTTTTATTGGTATAAAAGGCCATGAATCAGTTCTAGATATTATTTTAAACATTGTTATACTGCTATTTATACTTATCATGACAGGATTTGCATAACTTAACCCATTACGTATAATCATTACAAATTGTCATTTTATTAATGATTTTTTTCTTTATATAATGATTTCGGTGTATTTTTGCATTGAATTTTAAAGAAATAATCATGGGAGAGTATAATCAGTCATCAAAAAAAAATGTTTCGGGAATACCAGTCCCTACTTTACGGAGAATGCCTTCTTATCTGAATCTTGCCAAATCGCTTCATCGCGAAGGAATTACGCATATTTCATCTACAAGGATTGCCCATGACGTTGGCGTCGACTCAACCCAAGTAACCAAGGATTTAGCCTTTACAAATGCGGTAGGAAAAACAAAGGTTGGCTATACCGTGATAGATTTAATCGAATCGCTACAAGACTTTTTAGGGTACAAAAAAATGAACGAGGCTTTTTTGATAGGTACCGGCAACTTGGGCAAGGCACTGCTAAGCTACGAAGGGTTTGATGAGCATGGACTGAAGATCATCGCCGCATTTGATGTAAATCCTAAAATTGTAGGTAAAGAAGTTAACGGATTAAAGGTGCTTCATTTCGATAAATTTCGCGACCTCGCCGACAGAATGCATGTGAGCGTGGGCATCCTCACTGTTCCAGCTGAAGTGGCACAATCTGTAGCCGATTTGCTAATCGCATGGGGTATCAAAGGTATCTGGAATTTCTCTCCACAAATCATCAAAGTACCATCACATGTTACAGTTGTAAACACATCTATTTATTCAAATCTTGCTGTTTTGTTTAACAAAATGAGCATGCAGGAGAATAACAATAAAACGATATAATTATAAAATAAGGAGGGCCATCTTATGCAAGAGGCAGAATTAAAAACAAGACAATTTGAAAAGGTGCTGGCCATTATTGAGGAGCATCACAATCAACGTTCGCGCCTGATTACCATTCTTCAACAGGTGCAACATGAATACCGCTACCTTCCTCAGGAGGTATTAACCTATATTGCCACTGCCTTAGATATGCCAGTAGCTGAGGTATATGGCGTAGCTACGTTTTATGCGCATTTCACTTTAAATCCCAAAGGTAAATATGTGATTAAAGTTTGTAACGGAACAGCATGCCACGTTAAAGGATCAATGAAGTTAGTAGACGTGCTTTTCGATAAGCTCAAGCTAAATGAACAGAAAAACACCACCGACGACATGCTTTTTACGGTTGAAACAGTATCCTGCCTTGGCGCATGTGGACTTGCTCCGGTTATGGTTATCAACGAGAGCGTTCACGGGCAAGTTGACACGAAAAAAGCTGGAGATATTATTGATGAGATTATAGCAAAAGAAGGGGGTTTATCATGATAGAGATAGCCAACAAAACACTCGAAATGGTAGTAGACGACTATAAAAATTCTACCGAGTCGATTACTAAAAAAGTTATTATATGCGCTGGCACAGGCTGCATTGCCAGCGGCGCATTGGAAGTTTTTGCAGCCTTTAAGGCAGAAATTGAGGCGCAGGGTTTGGATGTGGTTGTGGATTTGCATCAAGAAAAAAACCACGACAAAGAGCATGTGCATTTGAGCGAAAGTGGGTGTCAAGGTTTTTGTGCCATGGGGCCTTTGGTAAACATTTATCCTGACAAGGTACTTTATGTACGGATTAAGCCTGAGGATGTTAAGGAGGTTGTTGAAACAACACTCATGAACCATAACGTTGTTGAGCGGCTTTTATACAAAAACCCTACCACCGGCGACATTAACCGCAACCACGAGGAGATTCCTTTTTACAAACGCCAGAAACGTGTTGTGCTTGGCGAATGTGGATATGTAGATCCTGAAGATATTGAAGAATATATTTCTCATGGTGGTTATTTTGCAGCACGCAAAGCTTTTGTAAACATGACCGATGTGGATGTTTGTCAAACCATCTTAGCTTCCGGACTTCGCGGTCGTGGTGGCGGTGGTTTTCCTACCGGAAAAAAATGGGAATTTGCCCGTGTAGAAGACAAAGAAAAGAAATATGTGATTTGCAATGGCGACGAAGGTGATCCCGGTGCTTTTATGGACAGAAGCCTTATGGAAGGAAACCCTCACCGCGTGCTCGAAGGCATGATGATCGCTGCCAAAGGAATAGGTGCGGATGAAGCCTATGTTTACGTCCGATTGGAATACCCCTTAGCCGTAAAACGCATGAAACTCGCCATCGAAGATGCGATGGAAGCCGGAATCCTGGGAGAAAACATTTTTGGAACAGGCAAAAGACTCTACATTCATGTAATGGAAGGAGCTGGTGCTTTTGTGTGTGGCGAAGAAACTGCTTTGATGAGTTCTATCGAAGGAAAGCGCGGAATGCCTTCTCCGAAACCTCCCTTCCCAGCAAAATCTGGACTTTGGGGAAAGCCTACCATCATAAACAATGTGGAAACATTGGCTGCTGTGCCTTTAATTTTGCGCAATGGCGCTGACTGGTTTCGTGAAAATGGAACAGCAACCTCGGCAGGAACAAAAACCTTTGCCCTAACCGGACATGTAGCCAACACAGGCCTTATAGAGGTTCCTTTCGGCACAACGCTGCGCGAGATTGTTTACAACATTGGCGGTGGAGTTACCGATGATGCAGGAAATGTAACTGGCGATGGCTTTAAGGCTGTACAAATCGGAGGCCCTTCAGGTGGTTGCTTAACAGAGTCGGAGCTTGATTTACCTCTCGACTACGACAACCTGATCAAAGTAGGCGCAATGGTAGGGTCAGGAGGTTTGGTGGTGATGAACAAACAAACCTGCATGGTACAAATTGCCAGGTTTTTTATGGAATTCACACAAAATGAAAGCTGTGGAAAATGTGTGCCATGCCGAGAAGGAACCAAACAGATGCTGAGCATGTTGGATTCAGTAATCGACGGAAGTGCTAACCAAGAAACCCTCGACTTACTTCAGGAAACTGGCGATGTGATTAAAATGGCTTCACTATGCGGACTGGGCAAAACTGCGCCAAGCCCGGTGCTTTCAACCATGGAGAAATTCAGGGATGAGTATGAAATGCACATTATCAACAAAGTGTGCCCCACAAACAATTGTAAAGCACTCGCTGTTATAACCATCGATCCTGAATTGTGTATCGGATGTACTGCCTGTGCCCGAAAATGCCCCGTGCAAGCCATATCAGGTGAAAAAAAGCAATTGCATACCATCGACCCATTGATTTGCACCAAATGTGGAATATGTGCTTCAGTTTGTAAGTTTAACGCTGTAATTGGATTTTAAAATGGAAAACCAAGGAACAATAAATATAAACGGGGTTGATTTCCCCATCGAAGGTGAGCGCAATGTGCTCGAAGTTATCAGAAAAGCAAATATCGAGGTGCCTACCTTTTGTTATCATTCTGAGTTAAGTGTTTACGGAGCCTGCCGCTTGTGCATGGTGGATATTAATGGTGGCAATATTCAAGCTTCCTGCTCCACCCCTCCCGAAGCTGGAATGATTATCAAAACGCATACGGAACAGATCAGAAAAATAAGAAAAGTAAACCTTGAATTGCTGTTGGCCAATCACGATGTGAGCTGTCCGTCATGTGCCCGCAGCAACAACTGCAAGCTTCAAGATTTGAGCCGTCGATTGGGTGTGAATGAAAAAAGGTTTAAAAAAACAGATAAGGTTCGTCCCATCGACAACCTTTCGCCAAGTATCGTGTACGATCCTAACAAATGTGTACTTTGTGGTGATTGTATTCGCGTTTGTAAAGAAGTGCAAAGTGTGGGCGCCATTGATTTTACCAATCGAGGTGCCGAAACCATTGTAGGGGCAGCTTTTGGAAAAAGTCTCAACGAAGTAGAATGCGTTTATTGCGGACAATGTGTTTCTGTTTGTCCTGTTGGCGCGCTAACCCCAAAATCGGAAACCACAGAAGTTTGGGCGGCTTTGCACGATCCCATCAAAAAGGTTATTGCTCAAATTGCTCCTGCAGTGCGTGTAGCCATCGGCGAAGGTTTTGGCATGTCGGCAGGCGAAACCAGCATGGGACAGGTGGTGTCGGCTTTGCGCAAACTTGGTTTCGATCAGGTATATGACACTTCGTTTGCAGCTGATCTTACAGTTATTGAAGAGGCGAATGAGTTTATTAAACGCAAAACCGAAGGCGGCCCACTACCACAGTTTACTTCTTGCTGCCCAAGCTGGGTGAAATTTACCGAACAATATTTTACTGATCTTATCCCCCATTTGTCGTCGTGTAAATCGCCTCAACAAATGTTTGGGTCTGTGGCCAAAAAAATATTACCTGAGATTCTTGGTGTCGACCAAAAAGACATTGTGATGGTTTCCATAATGCCCTGCACAGCCAAAAAGTTTGAAGCCAAACGCGAAGAATTTATTCATGATGGAGAAGCGGAAGTTGACCACGTGCTTACCACCGAAGGGCTGGGCCGCATGATTGACGAGGCAGGCATTCAGTTTAGTAAACTGGAACCCGAATCGCTTGATCTCCCGCTTGGATTTAAAACTGGAGGCGGCGTATTGTTTGGAAATTCAGGTGGTGTAACCGAAGCTGTACTGCGCTATGCTAGTGAAAAGCTTACCGGAAAAAAAATGGAAGACCATCATTTTGAACTGGTTCGAGGCAACGACGGCATGCGTGTAGCTACTGTAAAACTGGGCGATATCACCTTAAAGCTGGCCATGGTTCATAGCCTGTCGAATGCCCGAAAAGTTTGCAAACAAGTAATGGCTGGCGAAGTAGATTACGATTTTATTGAGGTAATGGCTTGCCCCGGAGGTTGTATTGCGGGAGGTGGTCAACCGATTAGTTTTGAAGCAGATTTTAAAGCCAAACGCACCAAAGGCTTGTACAAAGTAGATACCATGTTGCAATTGCACAAACCACAGGATAACCCCTATATAAAAGAGTTGTACACCAACCTGTTGGGGACTCCCGGCAGCGAGACAGCCCACCATTTATTGCACACACATTATCACGGTCGGCGCCGAATAACCAACCAAAATTTGGTGGTTCGCGATACTACGGCACATAAAATCAATGTAAGTGTTTGTGTGGGTACCAATTGCTATATCAAAGGCTCGCAAGACATCCTCACCCGACTGAACAAGTATGTAGTCGAAAACAAGCTGTCAGACCGTGTTGGTTTTATGGGTCAGGAAGAGATGGTTGATGTAAAAGCTACCTTCTGTTTCGAGAAATGCGAAAAAGCGCCTTTGGTAAGTATCGACAATATCCAAATAGAAAAAGCCACCTTTGAAAAGGCAGTGGAAATACTCGAACGACAATTGGAGAATTATAAAGTGCCGATGGAATAATAAAAAACAGGCATCCTAATAGATTTGCTCCCAATCAAATCTATCAGGATGCCAATTGATTAACTGGTTAACTGTTTTAGTTAAATCATAACAGACTGAGCACATGGTGACTTCGACAAAAAAAATCATTCCTGTAATTTACACCAACAAGGCTGCTTGCCGCGATTGTTATCGCTGCGTAAGGGCATGTCCGGTAAATGCCATAAGCGTAATCGACGGGCAAGCACAGGTAATAGCCTCACGGTGTATTGCTTGTGGAACATGCGTGAATGAATGTCCACAGGGAGCAAAGTCGTACCGCAGCGACTTGGAAAAGCTAACAGACATGATTAAGTCAGAAGAAAGACTAGCTTTCAGCATTGCACCGTCGTTTGCCGCCTTATACAGCCCATGGGAACAAAAGCGGCTACCTTCAGCCTTGCGTGCTTTGGGTGCTGTTTATGTTGGCGAAACCGCCATTGGCGCCTATGAGTCGGCAAAAGCTACCGCTCAAGCAATTGCAAATAATCCGGGAAAACAGCATGTTTGTTCGGCTTGCCCTGCAGTGGTAAGTTTAATTGAGAAGTACTATCCTTCTTTGGTTCAAACCATTACACCTGTTGTTTCACCCATGATTGCCCATGCGCGCATGCTGAAAATGCAATTTGGTAAACAGGTAAAAGTAGTTTTCATAGGCCCATGTACTGCCAAAAAAGATGAAGCCTCACGTCCTGAACACCAAGATATTGTGGATGCAGTTCTTACCTTTGATGAATTTCAACAGCTTTTTCAAAATTATAAAGTCGACCTGCGAACATGCGAAGAAAGCGATTTTGATGCGCATCCCCACGGTCATGCAAGGTTTTACCCTATTGAAGGAGGCTTGTTGAAGACTGCAGGACTTGGAATAGCATGCGATTCGGACCAAGTGGTGGCCGTAAGTGGAGAAAAAAATGTACGCCATGCCCTCGAAACCCTGATGCAGACAAAAACAGCCATGGTAATTGAACCCATGTTTTGTAACGGAGGCTGTGTGCATGGGCCGGTTGGTTTAAAAAACAATAGCTTTTTAAACAGGGGCGCTGTTATTGACTATGCCAAAAAAAATCCGGGTATACAAGAAATCGCTTCTGTACAGGATGTTTCTTTTGGTCAGCATTTTAACCTTAAGGGAGGTGTTAAAGTCCCAGAATATACCGAAGATCAAATTTTTGAGGTACTCGCCAAAACAGGCAAAGAAAGCACTGAAAATCAATTGAATTGCGGAGCTTGCGGCTACAATTCTTGTCGCGATAAAGCCATTGCAGTACTCGAAGGCATTGCCGAACTCGAAATGTGTATTCCTTACATGCGTCGCTTGGCCGAACAAAAAAGCGATTTGATTCTAGAAACTGATCCAAATGGAATTGTAATACTGGACGATAAGTTGCAGATCGTAGCCATGAACCCTGCGTTCAGGAAAATGTTTTTCTGCACGGATGCCTTGCTCGACAAAAAAATCTCCTATTTAATAGATCCTGATCCTTTCGAGAAACTTTTACTGAATCCTGGCGAAGTGGTAAAAAAGACCGTGAGCTACAAAAGCTATAACCTGATGTGCCATCAAATGCATTACCACATCAAGGAAAGCAACCAGCTTGTGGGAATTTTTGTCGACATCACTGACACGTTTATGACTCGTGAAAAATTGAAAGATGTAAAACGCGAAACCTTGACGCAAGCCCGTGAGTTAATTGATCACCAGCTGGATATGGCACAAGAGATTGCCAGATTTTTGGGCGAAAGCTCCGCCCAAGGCGAAATGCTAATGAAGAAACTTATGTCGGCTATCGACGATAAATAGTTGCCTTATGTCGTACCTCCACACCGAAATATTAGAGGCCAACAGCTCGAAAATTGCAGGCAGTCCCTGCGGCGACACTTTTGAGATACTCCGTGAAGAAGAAGCAGTTACGTTAATTCTGTGCGACGGTTTGGGGTCGGGCATCAAGGCCAATATTTCTGCAACTTTTACCATGAACAGGGTTTTGGGAATGCTGAAAAGTGGTGTGAGCCTGCGAGAGGCCTTTTATTATGAAGTGACCAGCCTTAACAAACAATGGGGGAAGGGGCATCCGTTTGCCGTATTTTCGCTGGCACGAATTTTAAACAATGGAGATGTGTCTGTGTTGTCGTATGATAGTCCGCCTCCCGTCTTAGTAAGTACCCATGCAGCTGTTATAATGAAACACCGCATTTTCACCATTGGTAAGGCCGTGATATACGAATCGAATGGTACCATTGGCGAAGGCGAAGGGATTTTGCTGATGAGCGACGGCATTACACAAGCTGGGCTAGGCAATGGTTTGGTAAACGGATGGGAAGCGCATGGAGTAGCTAAATACATTACCAACCAACTCATGTTTCACGCGTTGCCACATGCCGAAATTCCAAAGCTGGTGCATCGAAAAGCAAGAGAATTTTGGGGAAAAACCAATGGCGACGATTGCACAGCGGTTATGGCTTTGTGCCGACGAGGGATTACAGTGAATTTAATTACAGGTGCTCCAACCAACAAGCAACACGACAAACGTATGGTGGAGGCATTTAATAAAATGTCTGGAATTCAGGTGGTTTGCGGAGGAACAACCTCTCGCATGGTAGCCCGCGAGCTCAACCGCTCGCTGATAATTACCGAAAATGAAACAAATACTTTGTCGCCACCCTCCTACAAAATTGACCACATAACATTGGTAACCGAAGGCGTAATTACGCTCAATCAGGTATATAATTTACTGGGCGAAGACACCGATGAGCTTGTTGACGAAAGCGTTGTTTACGAATTAAATGCCTTGCTGACCAATGCCGACCGAATCTATTTTTG
>CAYWNI010000054.1:0-11874 GCA_964459525.1 uncultured Lentimicrobiaceae bacterium
AATAATTAATTCTTTTATTGCTATACCTTACCAATGCGAGAATAGGAGTGGGTTTTGTTGATTTGGGTTCTTTAAGAACAAATTTTACGGTGGCCATGGTGATTTGGTTTCGTGTACAGCAAATATAAATATATTTGGTATAGTAGACGGATTAGTAGACGGATTAGTAGACGGTTTTATTTAATTTATCTTAATCATTTGTTTATTTCACTTAATACACCTACATTCTAAATATCTATTATATAGATGTATAAAGGCACATATTCGCCCTATTGATAAATTTTGAGTAAAGAGCGATTTGTTTGTATGAGGTACGTCCGGTACCTCTCTAAATAATTAAAGACCCGGAGTTTAACTTCCGGGTTTTTTATTCTAAACAATTCATAACATCATTACTTGCATTCCGCATTCAATAATCATAAAAATGAAATGACAACTTTTGATAACGAGCTAAATTTGAGTATCATGATGTTTTTAATCGTCAACACAAAATGTGTAACGCTTTTAGTGGGCTCATCTACTTCAACATTGAACTGAACTAATTACAATAAAATTACTAGAGCTAAAAAAAGAAACTCTTGATACATGTTTAGTCTTTTTAGACTTAGATTTATCGGATAAATAGACATATAAGCGAAACTCTAATATTGCTTACAGAAGACCTTTTACAACAAAAAAGTATAGCACTACTCATTTCCGTGTCTTTAAATGCGTCATCTTTTTTCAAAAACACTGACCTTATTTGTTCTGATTCTAAATTTTATTCTGAGACTAATTTGTAATTCTAAACTCTTTACTTTTGTATTTAAGATTTATAATACTTTTATTATTAATACAACAAATGTAATATGAAAAAGAGATTACTTTTTTTAATGGCCTTTGTCTTCATTTTACTCGGAGTGGGAGAATTAAAATCGCAGGAAGTAACCATTTCTGGTGAAATTCGACCGCGTTTTGAGTACCGTCACGGATACAAAACACTGAGTGCAGATGGTATTGATGCGGCCTCCTTTGTTTCGCAACGCACACGTTTAAACGGATTTTTTGCCAACGAAAACTTCAAAGCGGGTTTGGTTATACAGGATGTGCGTGTATGGGGCGATGTGGCACAGCTCAACACCTCCGACATTAACGGGCCAGCCATCCACGAAGCCTGGGGCGAAGCCCTCATCAGCAGCAAATTTGCCATTAAAATAGGACGTCAGGAAATAGTTTACGACGATTCGCGAATTTTTGGTAACGTTGGCTGGGCACAGCAAGCCAGAAGTCATGATGCTGCCATTTTTAAGTACCTACCCTCGTCGGCACATCGTATTGAAGTAGGTATTGCATACAATGCCAATGCGGAATCATTGTTTAAAATCGATTACACCGTCAACAGTTACAAAACGTTTCAATACGGCTGGTATCATGGTAGCTTCGGTAAAGCCGGATTAAGCATCCTTGCTCTTAACAATGGCATGGCCTACAATGCCGATTCAGTTACCCAAAAGATAGCCTACAGCCAAACCATTGGAGCACGTGTTACATTCGGGCAAGATGCCTTGAAACTGGATGCTTCTGTCTATTACCAAGGTGGGAAAAACGCCAAAAACAACGATTTGAGTGCCCTGTATTTTTCCGCAAATGGAAGTTTTAAGGTAACGAAAGCTCTTGTAATTGGTTTAGGTGGCGAATACCTCTCTGGAACTTCGAGTGAAGAACAAGCTAATCCAGCCGAAAAAGACAAGTCGTTCACCCCGCTTTACGGAACAAACCATAAATTTAACGGCTGGATGGACTATTTTTATGTGGGCAGCTACAATGGCAGCAATGGGTTGGTTGATCTATACTTACCATTAACTTATTCAGTTAATAAATTCACATTTAAAGTCATCCCCCATTATTTTATGGCAGCAGCAACCGTTGCTGTTAAGAATCCTGCAACCAATTTATGGGATGATTACAGCAGCTCATTGGGTACTGAAATAGATTTCTCGGTCAGCTATCAGGTTTCAAAAAGCCTCGATGTAAGCGGTGGGTATTCTCAAATGCTGGCAACAGAAACTTTGCAGGCATTAAAAGGAGGAAATTACAAAAACACCAACAATTGGGGCTGGATAATGCTTACATTTAAACCTACCTTTTTCAGTAAAAAATAAACAGAGGATACTATTTACCTCGGAAATAAATAAATAAAATGCAAAAGATATCAGACATTATAAACAAATTAACTCCTCCACCCTCATGGCGTGTGCCTGTGGCTGTGGCTAGCGGGATATTGTTTGGTCTGGCTGCGTATCTAATATATGTGTCGAATGCTGTTTCATATTTGAGCGACGATCCAAAAACCTGCATTAACTGTCATGTAATGAATCCGCAATATGCTACTTGGTTTCATAGTTCGCACCGCGAACGTGCCTCCTGCAACGATTGCCATGTTCCTCAAGACAACGTTTTTAACAAATACTTTTTCAAAGCGAAAGATGGAATGCGCCATGCTACCATGTTCACTCTCAGACTAGAACCTCAGGTGATCATGATTAAAGAAGCTGGCGCAGAAGTTGTTCAGCAAAACTGTATTCGTTGTCATAACGAACTCATTACCGACAATAAAATGCTCTCAAAAACAGACAGTTTCGACCACTTTAGAACCGATGGCCGCAAGTGCTGGGAATGTCATCGCGAAGTACCACATGGCAGGGTAAACAGCCTGTCGTCGGTGCCTAATGCACAAATTCCCGAAACCAAAAAACCTATTCCTGCCTGGATAAACAATTTAACTAAATCTAAAAAATAAGAATTAAACAATATTAGTCATGAAAAAGAAAAGAAGTCCTTTATTGAATTGGGTGCTGTTTTTAGTCACCTTGGTCGCTGTTTTCTTTCTGGGATTGCTGGCCTCATCAGTAACCGAACGCCGCGCCGAGCAAGCAACCACCTGGAAACCCGAAGTACAAATAGCACAATTTGATCCCCGAAATGAAGTTTGGGGTAAAAATTATCCTACCGAATACGACTCATACGAAAAGCTTTCTGAAAGTAATTTCCGTTCAAAATACAACGGGAATGCTATGATAGACATGCTTGAGGTAGATCCTCGATTGGTAGTTATGTGGGCAGGCTATGGCTTTTCAAAAGACTACAACCAAGGCAGAGGTCATATCTATGCCATCGAAGATATTCGAAACACCTTACGCACAGGTGGCCCTACTGGTCCTGATGATGGCCCAATGCCAACTACCTGCTGGACATGTAAAGGCCCAGATGTGCCTCGCATAATGAATGAAGAGGGCGTAACGGAATACTACACTGGAAAATGGGCTCGATTGGGTTCGGAAATTGTAAACCCGATTGGCTGTGGCGATTGCCACAATAATGAAACAATGGAATTGCAAATTTCGCGACCCGCATTGGTTCAAGCATTTGAACGTCAGGGAAAAGACATTAACAAAGCTACACACCAAGAAATGCGCTCACTGGTTTGCGCCCAATGCCATGTGGAGTATTATTTCGATAAAAAACGCCCCGGTGCTGAAGGTGCGAACTACCTGACTTTTCCTTGGGATAACGGACAATCGGTTGAAGAAATGGAAGTATATTATGACGCTAAAAACTTTAGCGATTGGACACATTCAATGAGCAAAGCACCTATGTTGAAAGCACAACACCCTGGCTATGAAGTATACCTAACCGGAATACATGCCACACGAGGAGTAAGCTGCGCCGACTGCCACATGCCTTACATGAGCGAAGGAGGTAAAAAATATACCGACCACCACATTCAATCACCACTCAACAACATCGAAAACTCTTGCATGGTTTGCCACAAAGAAAAAACTGCCCAACTGATGAACGATGTTTATGACCGGCAGGATAAAATAATCGAGAACCGCGATGAACTCGAAAAACTTTGTGTTCGTTTACACGTAGAAGCCAAAACCGCATGGGATTTAGGTGCAACTGAAGACCAAATGAAAGACATACTTATGGACATCAGACATGCACAATGGAGGTGGGACTACGCTGCCGCATCGCATGGTGGTTCTTTTCACGCCCCAGTCGAAATTTCACGCGTAATAGCTACCGGGATTAACATCGCACAAGAAGGCCGTATCAAGCTGGCGCGCTTGCTCATGGAGCTGGGTTACAAAGGTGAAGTTCCTTATCCAAACATTGACACCAAAGCCGATGCTCAAAAGTATATTGGTTTGCCAATGGAAAAGCTGATCAAAGAAAAAGAAACTTTTAAAAAGAATTTAGTTCCTGAATGGGATAAAGAAGCTCAAGCACGCGAAGCTGCTATGCCGATTATTTACAACAAATAGCCGCTGCAATAAAGCAAATTAGCGTAAGAAGGGTTATGGCATGAAATGATGCATAACCCTTCTTTTTTGCTGCCGTCAGAGCTCGAAAAATTGTTTCTTTGCCATGCTACTTTAATCAATGCTAGTAAAACAAAATAATAAAATAACCTGGGACTATCCTTGGGGATATGTCGAAAGCTTTTTTGTGGTTTTTGGGTTAATCCTCATGGGGTTTGCCTTGGAATTTAGTGCAAGCGGAAGGGGTGTTCCAGAATTTACCACCCTTTCACTAAACATTACGGCAATTCTTTTTGTTATCCTGATTTTGGCGGGAGGTATATTCTTCAGGAAATCCATGTTAATACAATGGCTTTCAGGTATTCCAGCGGCAATAAGTGCCATAGCTGGCATTACCTTTATGGCATTGCTCATGGGGCTCACCCTACAGCAAGAAGATGCAGATTCCTCATGGTTGAATCACCTTGGGTTAACACATATCACCAATTCGTGGCCTTATTTGATCGCTACGGCCTATTTGCTTATCACTTTGGGAATGGCAACCCTAAAGCGAATTATTCCATTGAAATTAAGCAACTTAGGATACTTGCTCAATCATCTTGGATTGTGGATTGTCCTTTTTTCAGCCACCTTTGGTGCTTCCCAAATACAAAGGATTGAAATGTCAGTTGTTGAAGGTCAGATTGAAAATCGGGCTTACAATCGTTCGGAAAATTTTTGGGTTGAAATGCCTTTTGCCATTCAACTAAACGATTTTATTCTAGAACAATACCCGCCAAAACTTGGAGTTGTAGACAATAAAACCGGAAAAATAATTCATGAAAACGGCAAAAACCTGATGCTCGTCGATACGGCTGCTGTTGGGACAATCCTCGATTGGAAAATCGAAATTCTGCAATACCTCGACCAATCAGGAAAAGCAGGAAATCATTATTATTTCAACAACGAGCCCGGAGCTGCTCCGGCTGTTCAGGTGCAGGTTTTGGCAAAAAACAGACCGGATACTATCACTGGATGGATTAGTTGTGGGAGCTTTAATCGCTCTTACGAAGCACTTAAAATCAGCGATCAGTATTCGTTAATCATGCTTTTCCCCGAACCCAAAAAGTTTCTTTCAGAAATAGAAATACGCACCACAAATGGTGAAAGCATAGCCGTTTCGCTTGAGGTTAATAAGCCTTTCCGTTATGATGGCTGGAAAATTTATCAGGTAAGCTACGACGATGAGTTAGGTCGTTGGTCGGATACTTCTGTTATTGAATTTGTTCGCGACCCTTGGTTACCCGCCGTTTATACTGGAATTTTTATGATGTTGGCCGGAGCAATTGCCTTGTTCTGGCGTGGTAAAAAAACTGTAAAACCATGATGATTTGGATTAACTATAATATCTATGCCATTTCTGTATTGGTCACCTGGCTGGTCGGGCTGCTGTTGCTTTTTTTTCCAAAGAACGAGTTGGCCAAAAAAGCAGGTCTCATGTTGATTGTCATCGGTCAGTTGGTAATCACTTTTTTTATCATTAAACTCTGGTTACTTCTCGACAGACCACCCATGCGCACGTTGGGCGAAACACGTCTCTGGTATAGCTTTTTTCTGCCTATAATTGGGCTAATTACCTACCAGCGCTGGAAATACGGTTGGTTTTTGGCTTATAGCCTAATCCTATCAGGATTGTTTTTGCTGTTGAATGTAATTTACCCCGAAAACTATTCTAAAACGCTAATGCCTGCCTTGCAAAGCCCTTGGTTCGTCCCTCATGTTATTGTTTATATTTTCGCTTATGCTCTTCTGGCTGCGAGCAGTATAGTAGCTACTAAAGGGTTGATTTCGCATTATGGAAGTAAAAAAACCAACGATAGCGATTCATTGGTCCTAGCCGACAATCTGGTATATATTGGTTTTGCTTTCCTTACGATGGGTCTTTTGTTTGGAGCATTATGGGCAAAAGAAGCCTGGGGACACTACTGGACATGGGATCCTAAAGAAACATGGGCTTTCATTACCTGGATTATATACCTTGTTTACATCCATTTACGCTACCGACAAACCAAAGACACTGCCCAATCGTATTGGATACTTATATTTGCTTTTCTCATTTTGCTTATTTGCTGGTTTGGAGTTAATTACCTTCCTTCGGCAGCAAACAGCATCCATACCTATACACGCTAAATAAATTCACCGTATACCTATTCTTGGTTTTGTTCTCAATACTGCTGCTTTTTGACTAATTTTGGGGTTCAAATAAGATCATGGCGTTGCTTAACATCCAAAACCTACATATCAGTTTCAAAACAAAATCCAGTGAAACCTTTGCCGTAAAAGGCATCGACCTCGCCATTAGCAAAGGCGAATCGTTGGGTTTGGTAGGCGAGTCAGGATCTGGCAAATCGCTCACCGCCTTGTCTGTTATGGGCTTGTTGCCAGCACAGGCTTTATTACCTCAAGGTCAAATTTTATTTAATAAGGCTGACATACTTGGGATTTCCCCACGCAAAATGAACAAGCTCCGGGGAAAGCATATAAGCATGATTTTTCAAGAACCAATGAGTTCACTAAATCCGGTAATGCGCTGTGGACAGCAAATCTCAGAGGCAATACTCAGACATCAAAAAGTGAATAAATACGAGGCTAAAAAAAAAGTTGTTGAATTAATTAAACTGGTCAATTTGCCACGGCCTGAGCAGTTGGCAACAGCGTATCCACACGAATTATCTGGTGGTCAACGACAAAGGATTATGATAGCCATGGCTATTGCCAACCACCCCGATTTATTAATTGCAGATGAACCAACCACAGCTCTTGATGTTACTGTTCAACAAGAAATTTTGTTGTTGCTCGACCGCTTGCGGAAAGAAAACGATATGGCTTTGTTATTCATCAGTCATGATTTGGGCGTGGTTGCAAAAGTTTGCGACAATGTAGCCGTTATGCTAAAAGGAGAAATTGTGGAACAGGGTAACAGTTTGTCAGTGTTTTCAAACCCGCAACACCCCTACACAAAAGGACTTCTTGCGTGCCGACCTCCACTAAACACCCGACCTGCTAGACTTCCTGTAATAGAAGATTTTCTTTCGGGGGAAAAAACAAACGCGAATAACATCCCTATTTCACCGCCAGAAAAGATTCAATTTGATAAGTTAAAACCACTGCTTACAATAGATAACCTCAGAAAAAGCTACGTTACCGAACGTAACATTTTAGGGAAAGCCATCAAATCAATTCAACCCGTTGACGATGTTTCTTTTCAAGTTTTTCCGGGCGAAACCCTTGGGCTTGTGGGCGAATCTGGATGCGGAAAAACAACACTTGGACGCACCATTCTTAAGCTTATCGCTGCCGACAGTGGCAGAATCGTGTTTAACGAGCGTGATATAAGCCTTTTGAATTCTCTCGAAACCAGACAATTAAGGCGTGAGATGAACATCGTTTTTCAAGATCCTTATTCATCGCTAAACCCAAGAATGAGTATCGGCGAGGCTATCATCGAACCAATGATTGTTCATGGGCTTTATAAAAACAAAAAGCACCGAAAAGAAAAAGCTGGCGAATTGCTTGAAAGGGTTGGTTTAACCAATGAAATGATGAACCGCTTTCCTCATGAGTTTTCCGGAGGTCAGCGCCAACGAATTGTTATAGCGCGAGCGCTAGCGCTGCAACCACGTTTCATTATTTGCGACGAAGCCGTTTCGGCACTCGATGTTTCGGTACAAGCTAAAGTACTGAATCTACTAAACGACCTAAAGCGTGATTTTGGTTTCACCTACATTTTTATTTCGCACGACCTTTCGGTAGTAAAATATATGTCGGACAGAATTATGGTAATGAAGGATGGTAAAATTATTGAAATAGGTGCTCCGGATGCGTTATTTCAGCATCCACAAACTGATTATACACGGAAACTTATTTCGGCACTGCCAGCACTACCAATAAACAATTAAAAATATTATTATGTCAAAGAAAAACAAAACCTATCCAAAAAATGCGCTGGCAGGTGTAATCCTCAGCATATTCGCAGAAAACCCTTTTAAAGCCTACAACTACAAACAAATAGGCCACCTGATTGGTATTAAAGACAAAGCCGGACGCGATTTATTGCACCAGATGCTCACATCCCTGCTGGAAAGCAACGATCTGCAAGAGGTTAAAAAAGGAAAGTACACGCTTAACCCCGAACGGTTGCAGGCGCTTGCCAACAAAAAGCAGTTCGTTACCGGCAAAGTTGACCTGAAAAAAACAGGAAAAGCCTATGTTATCTCCGATGAAGGTGGCGATGATATTTTTATTGCTTCCAGCAATGTGGGCCATGCACTACACGAAGATCTGGTTAAGGTATTTATCTTCCCGAAAAGGAAAAACCACAAAACTGAAGGAGAAATAGTTGAAGTTTTAAAAAGAACAAAAGATACTTATGTTGGCGTTCTGGAGGTAAACAAATCCTTTGGCTTCGTGTTGGCCGACAGCCATAACATGCCTTATGACATTTTTATTCAACCTCAGTATATGAACAAGGCCAAAAATGGAGAAAAAGTACTGGTTAAGATCGTTGACTGGCCCGCCCATGCCAACAATCCATTTGGTGAAATTATTGAAGTACTAGGTATGCCAGGTGATAACGACGTGGAAATGAAATCGATATTGGCCGACAATAATTTCCCGTTATCGTTTCCAAAAGAAGTGGAAAACGAAGCTGCCCGCATTGAAACAACGGTTGGCACCAATGAGCTCAAACAAAGAAAAGACTTTAGAGAAACTTTCACCATAACAATAGATCCGTACGACGCCAAAGATTTTGATGATGCTATTTCATTAAAAAAACTAGACAACGACACCTATGAAGTAGGGGTACACATAGCAGATGTGAGTCATTTTGTGCAACCTGGAGGCCTTATCGACAAAGAGGCTTTTCAGCGCGGCACATCAATTTACCTCGTCGATCGTGTTATACCCATGCTTCCGGAAAAACTATCCAACAACGTATGTTCGTTGCGTCCTAACGAAGAAAAACTCACCTTTTCGGCTGTATTTACAATGAACCAAAAGGCTGAAGTTACCAACCGCTGGTTTGGTAAAACCATCATAAACTCCGATCGCCGTTTTACTTATGAAGAAGCGCAAGAAATTATAGAAACGGGCAAAGGTGAGTTTCAAAATGAAATTCTTGTGTTGCATTCGCTAGCATCAATACTCAGAAAAAAACGCTTTAACAACGGGTCCATCAATTTTCACTCTGAAGAGATCAAGTTTAGGCTTGACGACAAAGGAAAGCCAATTGAAACCTATGTAAAAGAACAAAAAGAAGCCAACCATTTGGTAGAAGAATTTATGCTGTTGGCAAACAAACATGTAGCCGAGTATATTGGCAAACCAGAACCAGGAAAAAAGATTAAAACCTTTGTTTATCGCGTACACGATGAGCCTAACCCTGAAAAACTAAACACTTTCGTTCAGTTTCTAAAAAAGCTAGGGTATTCATTAAATGTGAGCTCCAGAGAAAGTCTGGCAACTTCATACAACAATTTGTTCGAGAAAATTCATGGTAGAGGCGAAGAAACCATGATAGAAACCATTGCAGTACGCACGATGGCCAAAGCAGAGTATTCTACTGAAAATATAGGACACTACGGATTGGCATTCCCATTCTATTCTCATTTTACCTCACCAATACGTCGCTATCCTGATTTGATGGTGCATCGACTGCTTCAGCGTTATCTGGAGGGGGGTTCATCAGCCAACAAGGAAGTTTACGAGGAGATGTGTAAACACTCGTCAGAGATGGAAAGAAAGGCTGTGCAAGCCGAGCGCGACTCGATAAAATACAAACAGGTTGAGTTTATGCTCGACAAACAGGGTAAAGTGTTTGATGGTAATATTTCAGGGGTTAGCAAATGGGGGATTTTTGTTGAACTTGCCGTTTCAAAAAGCGAGGGTTTGATCAGGTTCGATGATCTGGATGATGACTATTACTACCTAGATGAGGATAATTACCGGATTATTGGACGCCGTGGTGGTAAAATATACCGGCTAGGCGATGAGGTTAAAGTACTTGTGAAAAACGTAAATCTAGAACAACGTAAGCTAGATTTTCAACTCATATAACAAAAAAAAGGGGGTTAAAACCCCCTTTATTAATTCTATTTTTATGCCTATTTCTTAACCACTTTTCCCTTACGGGTTGAGTAATTAATTTTAAGCGCACCAGCTTTACGTAGTTCCTGCTTCACATCGGTAACTATACCCATTTTGGTAAGACCATCTACTTTAAGTGAAGTGGTAATAAACTTCCGGTCAGCTTCGTCACGGTCTTCACGTTCTTTAGCAACAAATTCTTGAATATCGTCAATTGTTGCAAAAGTGTCGTTAAGCTGAATACGTGAATTCGTTCCGTATAAAGCTGTTTTGGTAGGTGGGCCAATATAAATGTAACTTACCAGAGATTTTTTGTCAAGTTTTTGAACCTCTGTTGCTTGTGGCAACTTCGTTTTTACCTTAAGAGTTACTTCACGCATTACGGTTGTTACCATAAAGAAAAACAAAAGCATGAAGATAATATCTGGAAGAGATGAAGTGTTAATGGCAGGTGAGCCTTTTCCTTGTTTGGTTTTAAACTTCGACATATTATTTTCCTCCTATATCTTCAGGTTCGGCCTCTGAAATAGCCACAGGGATGGCTGAATTCACGGCATCTATCTTGTCCTTATCAATCAGTATACTATATTTCATACCATACTGATTCATTGAAAAACGATCCTTTAGCTCATTAAATGCAGCTGCCAACTCATTTTGTACGGCAATATACATATCGTATGAGGTACCTCGGTCATTCTTCAATGATATAATACCCTTAGAAACAATAATTTCGGTGTTTAGCTCGTCAATGAATTTACTATTTACTTCTGGATACTCTGGATTATCAGGATGGGGAGTAATAAAGTCAATTACCTTAAATTTTAACTGGCTAATATCACCCGGTTTTCCATCAATAAGTAACCTATCCTGGTTGTTCACCAATATTTTCAGAACGTTCCGGTCTTTAACATCTATGTCGTCATCATTGTTTTCAATGGGTGGCGGCAGCTTCCTGGTAATCCCGGTGTCTACATCCATGGTTGTTGTAACCAGAAAGAAGATCAGCAGGAGGAAGGCAATATCCGCCATCGATCCGGCATTTATTTCCGGGGCTGCTTTTCGTGCCATAAAATGATTATTTAAACAATTTAACTACAGAAGAATAAATTATGGCCAAAACGGTAAGTGCGAAAGCTATGTAAGTACTGTAAATACCCATTCCTACCAATTTTGACACCTGAGCAGTGGTTTTCAGTTTTTCAAGTTCGAAGGCTGAAAACTCGTTATCGGCCAAAATATAACCAACCAATATAACGGCCAAAAAAGCCACCATACTACCAATTACAACACCAATGTTTTGTGGGTTGATTATAAAATTATAAATAGGTGAAACTATTGTAATTAAAACAATAATTCCCAATAAAATAGCCGACCAGTAGAAGAATTCATTCAGAAAAGGATTGTTCAGATCATCCATCATTTCGGCAAGCGTTCTGCTAAAGTC
>CAYWNI010000055.1:0-11839 GCA_964459525.1 uncultured Lentimicrobiaceae bacterium
TTTTGGTTGTAGCTGTCCACCATAAGTTTACTGATGTCGAGACCACTTAAGCCACCACCCATGTTAAATGATTTCCATTCGCCATTGGCTTTCATTACCGAAAGTAGGTTTGATGCGCCCGAGTTAGCTACCCAGAGGTTGTGGTTGCTGTCGAAGTCGATACCGCTTACCAGCGTGAGGCTAGGAGCGCTTGTCCAGGGTTGCAGACTTGAATTTTGGCTGTCGTAAACGTTAGTGAGTTCTTGGTTTGTAAATTTCAGCAATCCGCCGCCCCAGGTGCCTATGTATGCCACATCAGGGTTTGCCGGATCAACTTTGGTAACAACATAGTCGGAAATAGTGTCGAAGGCAGGCGTGTTCCCCCTGTTGTGTGTAATCCAGGTGCCATCGTCGGATGAAAACACACCTTGAATCATATACCGTTTTCCCCAGTCGGATCGAAATCCACCCGAAGCCACCCAAACCTGATCGCCGGCGGCATCCATGTCGAAAACGCTTTTCGTGCCTGGGCCGTTGGGTTTGATAAATTCACCCGTCCAGCCGCCGTTCCACACCTTAGCAAGACCCAAATAGGTATCTCCTATCCAAAAGTAGCTGCCATCGGTAGTAGCCGATAACGGATTTAAACTATTGTCGGAAGGCTTGTAGATGCTCATAATTTTTGTCAGCTCGCTATCGAAAACAAGCACAATGCCAGACTGAACCACCAGCAATTGGTTGTTGGCAACATTAAGTTGATATCTGTTGCTGTTGTTTTCGCGGTCGAAATAATTCCAGCCATTTGCATTTAAAATAAATAGCGTGTCGCTTGCATAGCTGTCGCTGCCAAAGTTGGTGATAATGTTTCCTTGAAAATTGGTGATTAAATTGTAAGATAGGTTAGGGTAAATCATGGTCAGGTCTTTTTCCCAAACCTGAAAATCCGCTAGGTTGGTCGCTGCAACATCGGCAGTATAAATACCCTGTTCTGTGGCAGCAAAAAACGAAGAGTCGTTATAAGTTAAGTCAAACACGTTAAAGGCATTTCCATCGGGGCCAATATACCATGTGTCGTTGATTTCAATACGCTCCATATCCACAACCACGATGCCAAAACCACACGAAAGGTAGGCCAGCTTGTCCTTGATAAGCACATTGTTTATGGTTTTGTTTCCAAGGATTTCCTTGTCGCGGATGTCTGATAAATTTACAACACTTCCGTTTGGATATACGATGTCAAGGTTGGTGTTGGTGTAGGCTACAAGCAGGGCGTCAACTTTGTCGTTGTAAGCTATTTTGCTGATGCCCACATCGTTCAATCCTTTAACTTTGTCGAATCTTGAGATGCTGTTGTCATCTGTGTTGTAAACAAACATGCTGTAAGGAGTGGCGGCATAAACCGAGTTGTCAACCAAAGCAACGTCAATAATATCGCCGTAAGGCAGATGTGTTTGCCAATCGCCGATACCAATTTCCTGTGCGCTGGCAGCTAAAACGCTAAACCATAAAAGCAGTGAGAGAACAATTTGTTTTTTGTGCACCATGATATTTTAGGGTATAAATTCAATTTATAATAAACTGCAAATTACCAGATTTATTGTTGATTAAGCAAGTCTGATTATGAGGCTGTTTATCGGGTTGATTTACTTTGTATCTTTGTGTGTTATGAAAAAAGCCAACCTCCATCTTACCAACATGATGTGCGATTGTTGCGTTCGCATTGTAAAAATGGATTTGGAGCAGATCGGTGTTCAGGTTTTGCAGGTTGTTCAGGGCATGGTTTCTATTAAATATAACCCGACTAAAATTCCATTTGAAAATATTGAAGAAACCTTAAACAATGCTGGATTTTCAATTATCAAAAGCAAAGAAGCTATTTTGGTTGAAGACATCAGGCAAACAGTAATAACCCTTGTGCATAATACCACCTTCAATGCAATGGTAAGAAATTCTGATTATCTGGTGGGCAAGTTTGGAAAAACCTATCCCTACCTTTCTGCCGTGTTTTCAAAATATGAAGGAATTACCCTGGAAAAATTTATCATCATGCAAAAAATCGAGAAGGTAAAGGCCATGATTGAGGAAGGCGAGCTAACGCTTAGTGAAATTGCATTTGTTATGGGCTACAGCAGTGTTCAATACTTAAGCACACAGTTTAAAAATGTAACCGGAGTTTCTGTGACAGATTTTCGAAAGGAGACATCGCTGTAAAAAGGTGCTATTGCTGAACCAAAAAATGGCTAAATGAAGAGCGTAGCAGTCCACCTAAAACGGAAACTTGTAGTCTGTTTGTCCAATAAAACCCGACTTAATTCGTTAGGTTTTCTATGGTGAAAGTTCGTTTAGCGTGTAAATAAAAATAACTTACCTTAGCACTGAAAATAAGCTTATGATTTCTGAAGTTGGAAAATATATACTCATCATTTTTCAAGCCTTTAAGCGGCCTGATAAAGGGAGCGTTTTCCGCAAACAGCTGATGATAGATTTTCAGGCACTTGGCGTTAGTTCTATAGGTCTGGTAGCCTTTATTTCGTTGTTTACGGGAGGCATTATTGCGCTACAAACGGCGTACAATATCGACAACCCTTTAGTTCCGCTTTGGCTCATTGGTTATACCACCAAGCAGATGATGATACTCGAATTCTCGCCCACCATCATCAGTTTGATCTTGGTTGGAAAAGTGGGTTCGAGCATTGCCTCCGAAATTGGCACAATGCGCGTGACACAGCAGATTGATGCCCTCGAAGTGATGGGAATAAATCCTGCCAACTACCTGATTTTACCCAAAATAACCGCCGCCATGCTTTACAATCCTATTCTGATTGTATTCTCAATGGCTGTTGGTATATTTGGCGGTTGGTTTGCCGTGGTTGTTACCGGACAGGTTACATCGGTTGATTTTATTGATGGATTACAGTCGTGGTGGGATCCTTTTGCAATTACCTATGCGTTGATAAAAACGTTGGTGTTCGCATTTATTCTGGCTTCGGTGGCTGGTTATAAAGGGTTTACCGTGCAAGGTGGAAGCGTAGAGGTTGGTAAAGCCAGTACGCAGGCGGTAGTCATCAGCAGTATTTTAATAATTATTTTCGACTTAATACTAACCCAGATGTTGCTCACATGATCGAAGTAAATAACATATCAAAGTCATTCGATGGGCAGCAGGTACTAAAAAATATCTCCACAACCTTCGAAAAGGGAAAAACCAACCTGATTATCGGGCAGAGCGGTTCCGGGAAAACTGTGCTGATGAAATGTTGCATAGGGTTGCTTAACATTGATCAGGGCGAAATTAATTTTGACGGACGTTTGTTTTCTAACCTAAAGGGAAAAGAGCAGAAAACTGTGCGCAAGGAGATGGGTGTGCTTTTTCAGGGAGGAGCGCTTTTCGATTCTTACACGGTAGAAGAAAACGTGATGTTTCCGCTCAACATGTTTACAAACCAGTCGCTTGAGCAAAAACGAGCCCGTGTAAACGAGGTGTTGAAAGATGTGAAACTGGAAAATGTGAACCGTAAATATCCTTCAGAAATTAGCGGAGGGATGCTAAAAAGAGTCGCGATTGCCCGTGCTATCGCGCTGAATCCGAAATATTTGTTCTGCGATGAGCCCAACTCTGGGCTGGATCCCAAAACCGCTGAGGTTATCGATGAGTTGATTTCCGAGCTCACCCATAAATTTCAAATGACAACGGTAATAAATACCCACGATATGAACTCGGTGCTACAGATCGGTCAAAAAATTGCGTACATCTACAAAGGGCAATTGTGGTGGGAAGGTGATCATGAGGGTATTTTGAAATCTGATAACAAAGAACTCAACGACTTTGTGTTCTCTACCGAGCTCACCCGCCGACTTAAATACGCTAAATAATTGTTGTTATGGAGGTGAATTTACTCGACATTATTTTTCTTATTCCTTTGTTGTTGTTTGCCTACAACGGATTCAAAAAAGGTATTGTTATTGAAGTAGCCAGTTTGGGTGCCTTGATTTTAGGGCTGTATTTCGCCTTTTATTTTTCGAGTTTCGCTGCCGATTTGCTTGATAACTGGTTTGCCATCGACGCTAAATACATGGCGGCCATTGCCTTTATCGTTACTTTTATTGTCGTGGTGCTTGTTGTGGTGTCCGTTGGGAAACTGCTTGAAAAGGTGATAGATATTTTGTTGCTTGGTTTTTTTAACAAGCTGGCCGGAGCGGTTTTTGGTATTTTAAAAGGTGCGTTGATATTAAGCATACTGATTTTCATCATCAACTATTTCGATCAAAGCCGACGTGTTTTTGATAAAGAAGTGTGTGCAAAGTCTATTTTTTATGAGCCCATCGAGTCCATTGCGCCTGAACTGTATTCGTGGGTGAAAACCACCAACTTTTCTTTTGACATTCCAGATAAAGAAGAGATAATCAAGCAGGTGTATTAAGAGGCTTATTCACAGAAAAAGCTCAGTTTATTTCCATAGAAAAAAGTCGATTTTGAGTTTAGGGATAAAGACAGTTCTCAAAAACCACTCAGGGTCAAACTTTTCCCAGTACCATCGCGCTCCGATTTGGAACATAAAGCAACAACCCCGATGATTCTCCAACACGGGTGGTGTGGTGCACGAGTTTGTCGTCGTTGCGGTTAAACCCACCAAACTTCTGATTGTCTGTGTTCAGTAGTGTGCGGTAGGTGCCTTCAGAAACAGCAAAGCCGTAATCAGTAAACGACACGGTAGGGTTGAAGTTAAACACGAAAATTAATCCGCCACGACTAAAAATCAACACCTGATCACTATCGTTTTGCATAAGCAGATGAAGGGGTTGCGACAGCCACTTTGTTTTTTTTTCTAGCCCTATCATGGCTTTGTCAAAATCGTTGAGGAGGTGGTACCTAAGTTTTTTATCATCTGCTAGGTTCCACTGTCGCCGGGCGTAGGCATAGCTCCAGTTGTTGCCTATACGCGGAAAATCAATCCATTCGGGATGCCCAAATTCATTGCCCATAAAATTCAAGTAGCCATCGCCGGCAGTAGCCAGCGTTATCAGCCTTATCATTTTGTGGAGGGCCAGGCCGCGGTCGATGATTATGTCTTCATCCAACTTGCGCATGGAAGTGTACATTTTGGCGTCGATAAGTCTGAAAATAACCGTTTTATCGCCTACCATGGCCTGATCATGACATTCGGCATAGCTTATTGTTTTTTCATCGGCCCGCTTGTTGGTTAGTTGGTAATACATTTCGCCCATAAGCCACTGCTCATCGGCCCGTTCTTTGATGATTTTTATCCAGTAATCGGCCACGCCCATCGACATGCGGAAATCGAAACCAAACCCGCCATCAGCTATGGGCGATGCGATGCCGGGCATACCGCTTACATCTTCAGCAATGGTGATGGCTTTTTTGTTTATCTGGTGCGTCAACAGGTTGGCCAGTGCCAGGTATGTGATGGCGTCTTCGTCCTGATCGCCGTTAAAATACATGTCGTAATTGCCAAAATCGACGCCAAGTCCGTGGTGGGTGTACAACATGCTGGTAACGCCATCAAAGCGGAAGCCGTCGAAACGAAATTCTTCCATCCAGTATTTGATGTTCGACAGCAGGAAATGGGTAACTTCATTTTTTCCGTAATTAAAACAGCGCGAATCCCATGCGGGATGATCACCCTTTGTTCCGGCATGAAAATACTGATAGTCAGACCCATCAAAACGAGCCAAACCTTCATTTTCGTTACGAACGGCATGTGAATGAACAATGTCGAGTACAACGCTGATGCCTAATCCGTGGGCAACATCAATAAGTTGTTTCAGGTCTTCAGGCGTTCCAAAACGGCTTGATGGAGCAAAGAAATTTGATACCTGATAGCCAAACGAGCCATAATAGGGATGCTCCTGAATGGCCATAAGCTGAATGGTATTATATCCCAGCTGTGCTATCCGGGGCAGCACCTGTGCGGTGAATTCGTTGTACGTTCCAACCCGGAATTCGGAAGTGGCCATGCCGATATGGGCCTCGTAAATAAGCGGATTTTTTACCCTCGCCGGGACTTTGTTTTGCCACTCAAAAGGTGTTTTTGGAGTCCACACTTGCGCCGAAAACAAATAGGTTTTTTCGTCCTGAACGGTTCGGGTGCACCAGGCTGGGATACGTTCTCCGCTTCCTCCATACCATTCAACCAAAAGTTTGTAAAGTGCGCCGTGTTTCAGCGTTTTCTTTGGTAAACTGATCTCCCACACACCATCTTCGAGTGCATTTAGTTGGTAGTCAGGATTTTTCCCCCATTGGTTAAAATCGCCTAACAGATACAAGGCAGTTGCGTTTGGCGCCCATTCGCGGAAAACCCAGCCGTTATTGGTTTCGTGAAGTCCAAAAAAAAGATGTCCGTTGGCAAAGTCGGTAAGCTTTCCTGAATTTTTGGTTAGTTCCAACACTTTGGCTTCAATTTGCTCGTGGCGGCGATTGATAACCTGACTATAAGGTTCAAGCCAATGATCGTTTTTCAGAAGGGGTAGTTTATCCATTTAAGCTGTTTTTTTGGTTGTCGGATGATTGTTCAAAGATAAGGGGTTTTTATACCTATCCTGCTTTTTTTAGTATCAATTTATTTATTGTGATAACAAGTTTTTGGTTTTGTTTTTTCTTGTAAACAATTGTAAACACGATGGCTAATGCAATTGTTAATCCCCTAAAAACATTTGGAAGTAAACCTCCCAAAGCGGTTTGATCCATGTTGAATAAATGCCATGCCAAATTCATTAGCGCATGTAAAAAAATCGGAACCCACAGGTTGTAGTTCCATTCAACATAAAGCCACGCGAACAATACTGCTCCCATAAAGGTGACCATGAAAATGCCAACCAACTCAAGGGTATCCTGGCTTTGGTATAAATGGCCTGTCGCGAAAACGATAGCGCCTAAAAAAATAGCCGAAATAAATCCGAGTTTCGTGTACTTGTAGAGCTGCCCGAATAAGAAACCCCGGTAGAATAATTCTTCCACGAAACCAATAACAATAGTCCCGGCAATGATGTTCGGGATTGAAATGTCGTGGTTGAACTCAAAAAAAACCAGGCCTCCCAAAAACATGGGGATTGAAAATACCAATGCCAACAAAAAGGGCTTTATCGGATTGTGAAAAATGCCTAGGTTTTTAAAAATGTTTATTCCGGGGTTTATAAGGTATGTTGCCAAATATATTGGGATTCCGATAATGAAATAGGTCAGCGTATAGCTGGTAAGCCCATCGTGGGTAAGCTTGTCGAGGTTTGCTTTAATGGGAGCGAAATACTCTCTGAGCAGCAAGTATGCCGCAAAACCGATTAGCGTAAAAACAATGGCTTTATTTCCTTGAGATAGTTGCATTAATTTTTTTTGTGGCGTTAGTGAGATAATTGCGAACCTGATTTTACAATTCGATGCCGAAATAGGTTTTTACCAGAATACCGATACCGAAAGATATAGCCGCAACCCCAATGGATATTGATGCCATTGATAGAAACCGCTTTTTAAAACTTACCTCTTTGGCCACGGATATGTAGTAATTATATGCGGCAATAATCAGCAAAGTAATGCCAATCATTACCGTCATGGCTATCATACCGTTTGAAAAAATAAAATATGGAAATACAAGCAACAAAACCGTTACTAGGTAGGCTACACCTGTGTATACAGCCGCTGTAATTGGGTTTATGTCTTTGATTTCTTCGTCTTCCTGCGAGGCCAAATAGCCCGACGCTGCCATCGACAAAGCTGCAGCTATACCCATAATGAGTCCTGTAGTGCCAATAACCTCGTTATTGCCAAAGGCAAAACTAAGTCCGGTAAGGGTTCCGGTGAGCTCAACCAAGGCGTCATTTAGTCCCAAAACTATAGCCCCTACATACGACAAGCGGTTGTCTTTTAATATGTTGATAAGCTCTTTTTCGTGCTCCTCTTCTTCGGCTTGTATGCTGCCTACTTCAGGATAGCGTTTCATGGCTTCAGAATAAACTGCTTGTGCTTTTACCTCGCCGCTCTCCATAAGTTTCAGCGAAAAACTCAATCCAAAAATCCTGGCTAGCCAGATGTAATATTGCACCTTACCTTTGTTGGGTTGCACTTCCTGCCCGGTGATTTTTTTCCAGATATTGTAGTGTTTTAGCTCATCGTCGGCAATTTTATTCAACGTGTTTTTGTTGTGGTCGTCTTTGGCCAGCCGGCTAAGCCCTTTGTAAACATGGTATTCGGTTATTTCAGCTTGCTGCTGCTTGAGGTATTCTGTAGAAGTCATCATGTGAATGTTGAAATGGATTATGTAAAATCGTTTCAAATGTACATTTTTTCGACTTCTTAGAGGCTGCTATGGTTGAATTCTTTGAATTGAAACCACTGTCCGTTTTTGAACTTTATCTGCACGGCTTGTTTTCACTTTTTCTTCCGTTTTTATAGCGAAACCATTTGTAAAACATATTAATACAATTAAATACAAATATTGGCACGGTTTTAGATATAGCTATAATGACAAACTTTTAAAAATAATACGTCATGAAAACTTTTGCAATAATTTTAGGCTTTTTAATTTGGTTCTCAGCAAGCTACGCAACCGAGTTTAACACGATTAACCTGCCTACGCATGAAAAGGAACGTTATATAAATGATATTCCATTTAATACAGAAGATGTTGCTGATGCGGTTCGCTTTGAGCTAGCAATGGATCTTGTTTTTGAAATGGAAGATGAAGAATACATTGATGATGTTCCCTTTGATACAAGCTGTGTTTCGGCTGACTGTTTTTATAAAAAAGCCATGGCAATATCATTTGATCTTCCTGATGAAGAAACTATTTTGGATGTTCCATCCGCTTTTTTAATGCTTTAAAAAAACCCACTTATAAAGAATTATGCCAGCAAAATTGTAATTTTTATACTCAGAGGTAAGGAGTTCCCGTTGCTCCATAAAATCCCGAATTTTTGGGATTTTTTTTATTTCACCAAAGCTTTTATCTTTGACAAAAAGACGCTATGAATACTGACTTGAATTCCTGTGTGTGGCCTGCTGGCAGGGAACTGGATATAAAATACCACGATACCGAATGGGGTGTGCCGCTGCACGACGATCAAAAGCTTTTCGAGTTTTTAGTGCTTGATGCTTTTCAGGCGGGACTAAGCTGGACAACCATATTGAAAAAGCGTGAAAATTTTCGTGTTGCTTTCGATCAATTTGATGCCCGAAAAATAGCCCGGTACAACGAGGCAAAAGTGGAAGCACTTATGAACGATGCCGGAATTATACGTAATCAGTTAAAAATCAGATCAACTATTCTAAATGCCCAGCTATTTCTTGAGGTTAGCGAGGAGTTTGACTCCTTCGATCGTTATATCTGGCAATTTACCGGCGGAAAAACCATCGTGAATCACTGGCAAAAACACCAAGATATTCCGTCAAGTACGCCCGAATCGGACGCCATGAGCAAAGATTTGAAAAAACGTGGTTTTAAGTTCGTTGGCACAACAATTTGCTATGCTTTTATGCAGGCCGCTGGCATGGTAAACGATCACCTGATAACTTGTTTCCGGCACCAGGAAGTGCAGCATCAGCAAGGCGATTAGCTTAAGTTTGTAGTGTAGAAAAAAACGTCTACATTTGTAGGCAGTAGTCGGTATTAAATTTTTAATTGTTGGTTTATGGCCTTCTCCCGTGTGTTTTATGTAACGAAGAAGATGTGGCCTATGGTCTTCATTTCGTGGGTGGCAGCTTTTTTGTCGTACATGATTTTATTTTTTATTACTGGTTATGCTTCCCTGTATTTTGCCTACGATTTTGATATCCAAGCCTATTTGGGGTTTGGTGGCGTAGTTTACCTAACCCCGATTACCAGTGAAAACTGGACCTTTGATGCCATTGTTACCGTGCTGCTTTCAAAACCGCTCGCCGCATTTTTTCTAGGTTTGTTTTCAACATTTGCTTTGGTTATGATCCGATGCCGCAACACCATGTGGTTTTATTTTTTTATCTGGATGGCTATTTGGGGGTTTAACCTTTCGCTTGGCGGAATGGTAGACGATGCTATTTTTAAGGTAGAGACTTACGCTGTAGCCGAAGTGATGAACTTTTCGCTGTCCGCCATTATCATTAGCGGGTTTGTTTCGGCTTACCTGATGTATTTACTTGGCGTAATTATTAGCAGGTTTTATTTGCAATATTTAAAAGGGGTGGCGTTTTATTCTGAAAAAAGAAAAGTGTTGTCCGTTCTCCTTACCATTGTGTTTCCATGGATTTCGGTTGGGCTGATTAGTTTTTCGAGCTGGGTGCCTGCAATTTCTGCAATAGAACTATCACGATTTGCTACAGCTGCCGTTTTGATTTTACCCATGTTTTTCGTGAAACCGCTTGCTACTTCTCCCGTTGCATATACTTGTAGCAAGCCTGGCTGGGTTGATATTTTGTCGGTAATACCTTTGTTTGTTTTTGTAATTTGGATTATTAATGCATTATTAAATCATATCGTTTTGGGCTGATCCATGAGGAGAATGTCCTTTTAAATCAAATGTTTAACTATCTGTTTTTTATCATGAGAAATAATTTATTCATTAAAACCATCGTTTTGTCGTTTGTTTTTCTTGCTTTTTCTGGAGTTGCCGAGGCAAAGAAAAAGGACAAAACCGAAAACAAGGACAAGATTTCATCTGCTGATTTTAGCGGTTTCAAATGGCGCAGCATCGGCCCGGCTTTTGCCTCGGGGCGTATCAGCGATCTGGCTGTAAACCCAAAAGATTTCAGCGAGTACTATGTGGCTGTGGCAAGCGGTCATATCTGGAAAACAACTAACAATGGCATTACATTCGCTCCTGTTTTCGATAACTATGGTGCTTATTCTATGGGTTGCATCGTTATGGATCCCAACAACAGTCATGTTTTGTGGGCTGGCACCGGCGAAAATAACCACCAGCGCGCTCTGGGCTATGGCAATGGCGTTTATAAAACAGAAGACGGCGGCAAATCGTGGAAAAACATGGGGCTTAAAGATTCTCGCCAAATTGGTGGTGTCCTCATCGACCCTCGAAATTCCAATGTTGTTTATGTGGCTGCCGAAGGTTCTGCTTGGGGACCAGGCGAAGAGCGTGGTGTTTTTAAAACTACCGATGGTGGTACCACCTGGGAAAAAGTGCTTTTTGTAAGTGAAAATACAGGTGTAGCCAATATTTGTTTTGAGCCCGGAAATCCAGATGTAATCTATGCCGGAGCAGAACAACGTCGGAGACGACAGTTTGGTAAAATTGGTGGAGGCCCTGAGTCGGCGTTTTATAAATCGATGGATGCCGGAAAAACATGGAACAAACTCACCAACGGAATTCCCGAAATCGACAAAGGAGGTATGGCCATTGCCGTATCGCCTGTAAACCCTGACATTGTTTATGTTATGTTCGAGGCTGGAAATGATGGCGGAGGTACTTACCGCAGCACCGACAGAGGTGGTTCTTTTTCAAAAATGAATGGCTACAACAGCAGCGGCCAGTATTATAGCGAGCTATATTGCGATCCGCTGGATGCCGACAAAATATATTCAATGGACACCTATTCACGGGTTTCGACAGATGGTGGTAAAAATTGGGAAAATCTGGGTTTGAGCCAGCGACATGTGGATGATCATGCGTTTTGGATAGATCCAAACAATACCGAACACTTTTTTATTGGTGGCGATGGCGGTCTTTACGAAAGCTGGGATGGCGGCAATACTTACTTGTTTAAAACAACCCTGCCTGTTACCCAGTTTTATCGTGTAAATGTTGACAATACCGAGCCGTTTTATTGGGTTTATGGTGGCACGCAGGACAATAACAGCATGGGAGGCCCATCGCAAAATACCAATCGAGGTGGCGTTACCAGCGACGAATGGGTGGTAAC
>CAYWNI010000056.1:0-11814 GCA_964459525.1 uncultured Lentimicrobiaceae bacterium
ATAAATATGGTTTTTACACTGATATAGAGATGGATACAGCCCCTAAAGGGCTAACGGAAGACACCATTCGATTTATTTCTGCTAAAAAAAACGAACCTGAGTGGCTGCTCGAATACAGGTTAAAAGCATTTAATTTCTGGCTCACCATTGCAGAACCCGACTGGGCACATTTGCACCATCCACCAATTGATTATCAGGATATTATTTATTATGCTGCTCCAAAAAAGAAGCCCAGCCTAAATAGCTTAGACGAGGTGGATCCGGAGTTGCTCGATACGTTTAATAAGCTGGGTATTTCGCTCGAGGAGCAAAAAGTGCTCTCCGGAGTTGCGGTTGATGCCGTAATCGACAGTGTTTCTGTAAAAACAACATTTACCGAAACCTTGTCGAAAAAAGGGATTATTTTTTGCTCTTTTAGTGAGGCTGTGAAAGAATACCCTGATTTGGTGCGTAAGTATATGGGTTCGGTGGTGCCTTACCGCGACAATTATTTTGCAGCATTGAATTCAGCTGTTTTCAGCGATGGTTCATTTTGTTATATCCCAAAAGGCGTGCGTTGTCCGGTTGAATTGTCAACTTACTTCAGAATAAATGCCGCCAACACCGGACAGTTTGAGCGCACGTTGATTGTTGCCGATGAAGGTTCGTATGTGAGTTACCTCGAAGGCTGCACAGCTCCCCAACGCGATGAAAACCAACTTCATGCCGCCATTGTTGAAATTATTACCGAGCATAACGCTGAGGTTAAGTATTCTACTGTTCAAAACTGGTATCCTGGCGACAAAAATGGGAAAGGTGGTATTTACAATTTTGTTACCAAACGCGGACTTTGCCGTGGCAATCATTCAAAAATTAGCTGGACACAGGTTGAGACAGGATCGGCCATCACCTGGAAATACCCCTCGTGTATACTCAAAGGCGATAACAGCATCGGGGAGTTTTACTCTGTGGCCGTTACCAACAACTACCAGCAAGCCGACACAGGCTCTAAAATGATTCATCTTGGAAAAAACACCAAGAGTACCATCATCAGTAAAGGTATATCGGCCGGATTTAGCAACAACAGTTACCGCGGCTTGGTTCGGGTGGCCAAAAAAGCCAGCAATGCCCGAAACTTTTCGCAATGCGACTCGCTTTTGTTGGGCGATAAATGCGGAGCACATACTTTTCCATACATCACCACCGGAAATGAGTCGTCGATTGTAGAGCATGAAGCAACCACTTCAAAGATTTCAGAAGATCAGTTGTTTTATTGCCAGCAACGTGGCATCGATTCAGAAAAAGCCATTAGCCTCATCGTTAATGGATATGCTAAAGAAGTGCTCAACAAACTACCAATGGAATTTGCTGTTGAGGCGCAAAAATTACTGGCCATTACCCTCGAAGGAAGTGTGGGTTAATGGTTTTTTTACTTAAGTCAAAATATTCAAAATAAAATAAAAATCATGCTTCTTAATATTAAAAACCTGCATGTTTCCATCAATGGAAAAGAGATATTAAAAGGATTTAACTTAACTATAAACGAGGGCGAAGTTCATGCCATTATGGGGCCAAACGGTACTGGAAAAAGCACTCTGGCCGCAGCCATTACTGGCCGTGAAGGCTACGAAATCACCCAAGGTGAAATCTGGTTTAAAGATGAATTAATCAACGATATGTCGCCCAACGAGCGGGCCAATAAAGGGATATTTCTCAGCTTTCAGTACCCGGTAGAAATTCCGGGAGTGAGCATGACGAATTTCATGCGAACGGCATTAAATGCCAAACATGAATTCAACGGGCTTCCTCCTGTTTCTGCAGGTGAGTTTTTGAAAAAAATGGAAGAAATGAAAAACCTGGTTGATATTCATTCAAAACTTACCAACCGCTCTGTAAATGAAGGATTTTCGGGTGGCGAGAAAAAGAAAAACGAGATCTTTCAAATGGCCATGCTTGAGCCTACGGTAGCTATTTTGGATGAAACTGACTCTGGACTGGATATAGATGCACTAAAAGTAGTAGCCAAAGGTGTTAACGCGCTGCGGTCTAACGACAATGGTTTCTTGGTAATTACACACTACCAGCGTTTACTCGATTTTATAGTTCCTGATTTTGTGCATGTTATGTACGATGGCAGACTTGTAAAATCAGGCAACAAAGACCTCGCTTTGGAACTGGAAGCCAAAGGTTATGAGTGGATTAAAGACGCTGTGGCCAAAAAATGAACAGGAATATGACAGACGATAAAAATACAGCTCTCGAAACGGTAATACTTAACAGGTTTGCTGCAAGAAACGCTGAACATGCCGACGAAACGGACTTTATTACCCGGTCGCGAAATCAGGCTTTTGAGTTGTTTAAACAAACCGGATTACCAAAACGTGCAAACGAAAAATGGAAAAATTCAAAGTTTGATCAGGTGCTCGAAAGCCAGATGGAATTCTTCGAGGAAAGTCCTCATTACGACACCGAAGTAAGCGAAATTTTCCATTGTTCGATACATGGTTTCACAACGCAAGTTGAGGCCTTTTTAAACGGTTGGTATTACACGCCCAACAAGCATCCGCTGCGAATTCTTGAAAACGGTGTGGTAATTGGCAGTATGCGTGCCGCCCAAAATGAATACCCGCAGCTTTTTGAACGCCATTTCGGAAAAATAGCCAAACATAACCAGCATGGCTTCTCGCATGTAAACAAAGGGCTATTTCAGGATGGACTGTTCATTTATGTGCCCGATAATGTTTTTGTAGAAGAATCTATTCAGCTCATCAAAATGGTTAATTCCACAAAAAAATTGATGATGAATACCCGCAATTTGGTTATTCTGGGCAAAAACAGCCGGCTTTCATTCATGCATTGCGACGATTCGGTAAACCACCAATCGGGTTTAATAAATAGCGTTAGCGAAATATTTGTTGACGAAAATGCCAGCCTCGATTTGTATAAATTGCAAAATATAAACGATGTAACATGCCTGCTGAACAGTACTTCCATAGTGCAACAACGTAGTAGTCGCATCAAGGTTAACGTAATTACACTCAACGGCGGCACCATACGCAATGAACTGAATGTTGACTTGCAGGGCGAAGGTGCTGAAGCCGATTTGAATGGAATTTATCTGATGGATAAAAAGCAACAAGTCGACAACCAGGTTTATGTAAACCATGCTGTGCCCAATTGCAACAGCTCTGAACTTTTTAAAGGCATTTTGGATGAGGAATCTTCAGCAATTTTTAATGGCTATGTGCATGTAAACAAAGACGCTCAGAAAACCAATGCTTTCCAGCGCAACAACAATATCCTCATGACGGCGGAGGCCAAAGTGGATACGATGCCCTTTTTAGAAATCTATGCTGATGATGTGAAATGTAGTCATGGAGCTACGGTAGGGCAGCTTGATAATGAGGCCATGTTTTATCTGCGTCAACGCGGAATTGCCGAAAAAGATGCCCGCTTGTTGCTTATGTATGCTTTTGCTGCCGAAGTAACTGATAAAATTGAAATTGATCCGCTTCGTCAGAGTATTGAAGACATGGTGAAAAAACGCTTGCGAGGCGAATTGTCCATTTGCGAGAAATGCGTTTTGCACTGCTCTACACCCGACGTGCCTTTAGAGTTTGAAATAGATATGAGTAAAATCTAAGCCATGGAATATGCTATAAACCAGATCAGAAACGATTTTCCGATCCTGTCGGCAAAAGTGCATGGAAAGCCTTTGGTTTATTTCGATAACGGAGCTACTACCCAAAAGCCCCTGCAGGTAATCAGCCGCTTGGTAAAATACTACGAAACAGAAAACAGCAATGTGCATCGTGGGGCGCACCACCTGAGCAACTTGGCTACACAGGCTTTTGAGGACGCCAGAAAATACATTGCCCGTTTTATAAATGCCGCAAATCCAGCCGAAGTTATTTTTACTCGGGGCACTACCGAATCGGTAAATCTGGTTTGTACCGGGATAAATTCGCTTATTTCATCTGGTGATGAGGTAGTTATTACTGCAATGGAACACCACAGCAATCTGGTTCCGTGGCAACAACTGTGCGAGAAAAAAGGAGCAAACCTGAAGGTTATCCCAGTAATAAAATCGGGTGAACTGGATATGAATGCAGCCAAAAAAATGCTCACTTCAAGGGTTAAAATATTTGCTGTTACGCACATAAGCAATGTGTTGGGGACGATAAATCCGATAAAAGAACTGGTGACTTTAGCCCACAGTAACGCAATTCCAGTGCTTGTTGATGGCGCTCAGGCTATCGCTCATGTTCCGGTAAATGTGCAAGAACTTGACTGTGAATTTTATGCTTTTTCGGCACACAAAGCCTATGGCCCAATGGGAATTGGTATTTTGTATGGAAAATCGGCTTGGCTCGAAAAATTATCTCCTTATCAATATGGAGGTGAAATGATTGATCAGGTGACTTTTGAAAAAACTACTTTCAACGGTTTGCCATACAAATTTGAGGCAGGAACTCCCAATGTGGCGGATGTGCTGGGAATGGAAACAGCGCTTCGCTACATCGAAAACATAGGGATAAACAATATCCGTGAACACGAAGACGTATTGCTCGACATGGCGACACAAGGACTATCAGAAATTCCAGGTTTGCAAATTGTGGGGCAATCCAAAAATAAAACTGCTGTGCTTTCATTTGTAGTCGAAGGTGTGCATCCTTACGATTTGGGCGTGTTGCTCGACCAAATGGGTTTTGCTGTGCGAACAGGAAATCATTGTGCCCAACCTTTGGTTGAGTCGCTGGGCCTTACAGGCACAGTAAGGGCTTCGTTTGGGCTGTACAATACCACCGACGAAGTAAAAGGATTTCTTCACGCACTTAAAAAAGCGGTGCTCATGTTACAATAAAAAATAGATTTATGACGATAAAAGACAATGCCAATGCCGTAGTAAACGAGTTCTCCATGTTTGATGATTGGATGGATAAATATGCCTACCTGATTGAACTAGGGAAGGATTTACCGGTAATAAAACCCGAGTTTAAAACCAATAACCACTTAATTTCGGGCTGCCAGTCAAGGGTGTGGTTGCATGCTGAAGAGGTTGATGGAAAAATTGAGTTTACAGCCGACAGTGATGCTGTAATTACCAAAGGAATTGTTTCGTTGCTTATTCGTGTGCTTTCTGGGCAGTCGGCGGATGCAATTCTGGAATCCGATTTTGATTTTCTGGATAACATTGGGTTGCAGGAGCACCTGTCGCCAACACGGGCCAACGGGCTTGCTTCCATGATTAAACAAATCCAACTCTACGCCAAAGCATTTCATTTAAAATCAAAACAATAATCATGATGAACGCCGATGAAATCCGCGAGTTAAATGAAAAAATAATTCGTGTTCTAAAAAATATTTTCGATCCTGAAATCCCCGTAAGCATTTATGAACTGGGGCTTATTTACGAAGTAAACATCAAGGAAAATGGTCATGTAAAAGTGCTGATGACACTAACCGCTCCCAATTGTCCTGTGGCCGAAAGCTTGCCGGCTCAGGTTAAAGAAGAAATTGGATTCCTTAACGGAGTTGCGGAAGTAGATTTGGAAATTACTTTCGAGCCACCCTGGGACCAGGAGATGATGTCGGAAGAGGCCAAACTGGAACTTGGGTTACTCTAAATTTTTTTCAATTGAAAATCATTTCTCTCAACATAGGTCAGCGGAAAACCATTGTTTACAACGGTAAAGAGGAACAAACCGGGATATATAAAAATCCGGTTTCCACTCCAGTTTTGTTAACGTCAGAAGGCGTAGCAGGCGATAACGTGGTAGATAGACGCTACCACGGCGGAACAGATAAAGCTTGCTATGCCTATGGTTTAGGTGCTTACCGTTATTGGAAAACAATTTACCCAGAGGTTGAAATGCCTTTTGGCATGTTTGGCGAAAATTTGACAATAGACGGACTTGATGAAACCAAATTGTATATCGGACAAACGTTTCACGTTGGCGATGCTACCTTGCAGGTTTCACAACCCAGAATTCCGTGTTATAAGCTGGGCATAAGGTTTGGCGATAAAAGCATTGTAAAACGTTTTCAGCAGTCTGATTTTTCGGGCGTTTATTTTCGTGTACTTGAACAAGGTGCTGTAAACGTGGGCGACAAATTGATCGAAATCAAAACAGCATATCCAAAAAACATAATGGTAGCGCAAGTTTACCAGTTATTTAAAGGTGGGAAATTTGATTCTTCGTTGGCAGAAACCGCTTTGAATGAGCCTTTTATGTCGGAAAGTATAAAAAACGACATCCAAATAAAACTGAATAAAGCAAAATAATATCTAACTAATCATAACTAAAATGAACGCATCTAAAGCAAATCTTATCAACTCTATTACATTAATTGTTTTTGGACTTTGGGGGTATTTCGGATCAGAAACCCCTTCGCTTACCGCACTAATACCAGTATTTGCAGGGGTTATTCTTGCCTTAATGACCAACCCCATAAAAAAGGAAAATGCAGTAATTGGACATATTGCTGTGGTACTCACCTTTATTATCTTGGTTGCTATGGTTAAACCTCTTACCGCGGCGCTCGATCGTGGCGACAGTGGTGCTACATACCGGGTAATTGCGATGATGTTAACTTCGGTATTGGCGATGGCCTATTTTGTAAAAAACTTTTTGGATGCCCGCAAAAAAAAGTCCGAGTCGTGATCGACCCGGACTTAAAGTTTAAATTAGCAGGTATTATTGGGGTGTAAAAAATTAAGCCGTTTTGGCTTTTTTCTCAAGCATCAACAAATCGGTTGCCTCAATTTCGGTGATGTAATGTTTTGTGCCGGCATCATCATCCCACGAACGATTAATCAGTTTGCCCGAAACGGCTACCTCGTGTCCCTTACGCAGGTATTTTTCTGCTACGCCAGCTAAACCATTGCGCAACACAATGTTGTGCCATTGGGTATCGACCACACGCTCGCCTTCTTTGTTGGTGTATGCATCGGAAGTAGCAAGTGAAAAACGGGTAAGGCTGCCATTTTTGCCAAATTTTTTTGTTGCTGGGTCAGCGCCTAAGCGGCCAATCAGGTTTACAGAATTTCTTAAAGTTGTCATGATAGTGTAATTTAAAAGTGTGATAATTAGTTTTTATGAACGTTTGATGGAGCAAAAGTATGGCGGCTTAAACAGATTAGTCGGTTGTTAATCATTTACTTACGAGTTTAAGCGTTTTTATCCGTTTAAAAACTTTTATTTGACAGATTATTAGATTTTTATAAAACAACGAGATTCCATTGTTTCTATACTATTCTTACGTTCCCATTACCAATTCCTCCCTTTCTTGGCGTAATTTCATGCCCTAAACAGGCGCAACTCTGTTTCCCCACCCATTTGTTTTTTCTTCGCTTTATGACTGAAGTTGAGCGCATCAGAGATCAAAATGTAATATTTCATTTAGCGTCCTTGGTGGTTGTTTAGGGAATGGTTTAAATAATTACTTGCTTTAACGTTTCTAAATAGAAAAATAATACCTAATACTTCTTGTTAACATAGAGGTTTATTGTAGTTTTGGTACTACATATTTACTTTCTACATGAATTGCTTAACCTAAATTATAACCCAAGAAAAGATTAACAGTAGTAGTAGCGCTTATGTTTTGTGGTTTACTAGTTCAGATTCGGAAAATGGGAGAAAGAAGATGCGAATATTTAACTTGTAGTAAAAAAATGATGATTTGTGACAAGAAAATAAATATACGAAAAACACAACCAAACATATAAAAATGAATATTAATTTGAATCTGCTATAATGAGAATCCTACTTTCAATTATCGCCCTTACGGTTTTTTTAAATGCGTTTAGTCAAAATCAAACAATTGAATTAATTTTTACCGGACAGGAGGAAAATTCAGCTAGTCATGTAGCATTGGATAGTATTTTTATCAGAAACATGACCCAAGGAGGAGACACTATGCTCGTTGAAAATGACACTGTTTTTGAGCTTCTTTTAACAGGGGTTCCAGAAACGATGTTTCAATCTAAAGAATTTGAGCTAATCCAAAACTATCCTAATCCTTTCACAGATAAAACAACTATTGGTATACATTTGTTCAAAGAGGAAGAGCTAATTATAAATGCATGTAATATCCTTGGCCAAAAACTTGCAGATTATTCAGGGGTTTTTAAGGCAGGCCTTCATCTTTTTTCCTTTACAGGTAATCAAAATGCATTTTATATTGTTACTGTAACGAATAAAAAAACAACGGAATCAATCAAATTGATTAATCGTTACCAAACCCAATCAGTTCAACATAATATTTCTTATATTGGATATAAACCAGAAGGAGTTTCACTAAAAAATGGAGAACTAGATAACAATATAAATGAATACTTCCCTTTCACTTCTGGTGACCAATTACAATATGTAGCCTATTCAAATGGTTACCAAATAAGTGTGATTTATGATGAACCAACGGGGAGTACAGATTACGTTTTTGAATTTGAGTTATCTGACACATTTGAGTGTGGAGACCCATACACAGATAAAAGAGATGGTAAAATTTATCAAACAGTACAAATTGGAGATCAATGTTGGATGGCTGGAAATATGAATGTTGGAAATATGATCAATGGTAGTCAACAACAGTATGATAATGCAACATTTGAAAAGTATTGTTATGATAATGATGAAGAAAACTGTAGTATTTACGGAGGATTATACCAATGGGATGAAATGATGCAATACGATACCAACAGATATAATCAAGGAGTGTGCCCTGAAGGATGGCATTTGCCTAAAATTAGTGAGTGGAATGAGTTGATTGACTTTTCTGGAGGGCCAATGAATGCTGGAGCAGAACTAAAGTTAGGAGGCAGCACAGGATTTGATGCATTGTTGGTAGGATATAGAAATGGTAATGGCATATTTTCTGGAATTGATGATGAAACCTATTACTGGACATCCGTTCAGGGAGAAACAGGATTATCTTATTACAATCAATTGACGCAATCATTCAATGGAGTTAATACAGGTAATATTTCAAAGGACAATGGGTATTCGGTACGATGCGTTAAAGGACTTGCCCCAATAGTCAATGAAAACGTTGTGGTAATAGATACAAATATTTATGAGTTGATAAGCGACAGTATTGATTTAAGCCAAGGGATTTACATTTATCAGTATAGTAAAGACAGGGAGGCAAATGATATTTTAATTAATGATATTATTATTGGAAGTCCTGAACAAGGGTATTTAAGAAAAGTTGAAACCGTAACGGATGCACCTCCTGTTTTAACTCTTCAAACTGGTCATGCAACACTAGAAGATGTTTTCTCACAACTAGAAATCCATGAGTTTTTTCAAGCTACACACAAAAAAGATGAAAACGGCCCTCCAGTGCTGAATTATAGTGAAGATAACCTTGAATTATGGGCTGAGGCTGGAATTGTTGATGTTACTGCAGAAGAATTTTCCATTTCATACGATCCGAGTTTTTATTTTGATTGTACAATTGAAAATGGTGTATGTAATCAAATCATTCTAACAAATACACATAGTGTTACCATGTCAAGCATTGTAAATTATAATGTCTACCATGAGTTAAATTTAGAAGTTACGCGAGGTATTGGACCACATTTCAAGAAAATAATCGATTTAACAAAATTCATTGGCTTTCCTTTGTGGCTAAAGTTTAAAGCTGGTTTATCAGCTGGAGTTTCATTGGAATTTGAAGGGAATAATTACACTACTACTGCTTATAGTGAAACAAGAGGCATAACCTCGGGAATCGAATATGAAAATGGAAATTGGAATTTTATTTGGAACCCCACAGCTGAACCTGTGTTTGAACAAATTGAGTACAGTGGTTCAAACAATACATATGCTAGAATGTCTTTTGGTCCTGAAATTGATATTCTGGTCTACAGTGTAGCAGGTCCCTTTTTATGGGCAGGTCTTTATGCCGAAATGGATTCAGAACAAAATAATGGTCCATTTGGTGATATGAATAAAGAGCAAAATGTTGGTGTAGGTGTAAGTATAGGATTGTTAGCCGAAATAGAATTTCTTGACATTTTTAGCTGGACCATAGGTAGATATGAAAAAGAACTGGCATCTATTGAAGAAACTCTATGGAATCTACCGGACGAAATAACCTTAATAACAGGTAATAATCAAGAAGCACCTGTAAATGAGCAGTTACCAAATCCTATTAAAGTAAGGGTAATGGACAATCATGGAGATACTTATGAAAATATTCCTGTTCATTTTACCATTGAACAAGGGGATGGTAGTTTAAGTGAATATGATGTTCTCACAAATAGTTCTGGATTAGCTCAAACTAATTGGACAATGGGTTCTTCATCTGGCGAACAAATTGTTCATGCTAATGTATATCTTGCTGATGGAACTTCTATTGAAGGGGCACCAGTTGAATTTTTTGCAACAGCAATTGGAGATGGCAGCCTTGCAACTGTAACAACAGCTAGCATTTCTAACATTACAGAAACATCAGCAGAAAGTGGAGGAAATGTGACAGACGATGGAGGAAGTAGTGTAACAGAAAAAGGTGTTTGCTGGAGTACTAATACGAATCCGACTATCTCAAATAGCCATACTATTGATGGTAGTGGAATTGGAGGTTTTGTAAGTTATATATCTGATCTCATACCAAATACAGAATATTATGTAAGAGCTTATGCAACGAATGATGAAGGTACTGCTTATGGGAATCAATCATCGTTTACAACTGATGAGGAAATACAACTTCCTACAGTAATGACTACTGAAGCTTCAGCTATAACAGCAACTTATGCTCAGACAGGTGGAAATGTAACAGATGAAGGAAGTGCAAGCGTTACTGCAAAAGGGGTTTGTTGGGACACATCACCCAACCCAAATTTAAATGACGATTATACTACGGATGGTAGCGGACCTGGTACATTTATTAGCATTTTAAATAGCTTAACCCCAAATACTAATTATTATGTTAAAGCATATGCAACCAATACATACGGAACCACTTATGGAAACCAAATATCATTTACAACAAGTGAAGCCACATTGCCAGTTGCTGATTTTACAGCTGATGTTTTAACAGGAGATGCACCTTTAACGGTTACTTTTAACGACATTTCGACAAACAGTCCATACCAGTGGTTTTGGGAATTTGGTGATGATTTTACAAGTTTCACACAACACCCAACACATACATACGCTGATGAAGGTGTTTATACTGTAAGTCTAACAGTGGATAATGTGTATGGGAGTGATACAGAAACCAAAACGGACTATATAACAGTTAATGCTACTGGTGGCCAACCTTGTCCTGGATTGCCAACCATAACATACGGAGGACAAGTTTATAATACTGTGCAAATTGGAGAACAATGTTGGTTAAGAGAGAATTTAAATATTGGTACAAGAATAAATGGCGGAATAGATATGCAAGATAACTCTTCCATTGAAAAGTATTGTTATGATGATGATGAAGCAAATTGTGATGTTTATGGAGGATTGTATCAATGGGATGAAATGATGCAATATGTTATTCAGGAAGGTGTGCAAGGAATTTGCCCAGATGGGTGGCATATTCCAACTGATGAAGAGTGGAAACAATTAGAAGGTGAAGTTGATAGCCAATATGGTTATCCAGACCCCGAATGGGATAATGAAGGATTTAGAGGATTTGATGTCGGAAAAAACTTAAAGAGTACTACTGGCTGGACTTTTGGCGGCAATGGAATCGATTCCTTTGGTTTTAATGCTCTTCCAGCAGGCACCTATAATCCTACTTGGATGTTCTCAAGCATAGAGTATGATGGCCTTTGGTGGTTAAGTTCAGGTGGGTATACCTATGCATGGGATAGAGATATCAGTAATAATCATG
>CAYWNI010000057.1:0-11812 GCA_964459525.1 uncultured Lentimicrobiaceae bacterium
CCCTGAAATATTTGGCACATCGTGGAGAACCCGTGCAGAAAACAACAACAGGGTTGTAAAAATGTCGATGGGTAATGCAATTATGTGGGCGCCATTTTTTGGGATGGCTCACCTTTATACTGGATTAACTGGCGAACAAACAACAGGTTATAGTACTCCTTATCATTTTTTTATTTTTATTTCCTCGGTTTTTTATTTAATAATCGGTCTGGTTTTCTTGCGAAAAACCCTTTTAATGTTTGTTGATGAAATAGCTACCTCACTCACTTTGCTGGTGATTGTATTTGGCACAAACCTCTTATATTACACGGTTATTGAGTCTGGCATGTCGCATGTGAACAACTTTTTCCTGATCACGGCATTTTTCTACTTCTGGATACAGTGGTTCAAAAAACCTAAGATTAAATACTCTATAATTACAGGTTTGCTTTTAGGATTGATTACCTTAATCCGCCCAATAAACATATTAGTTGTTTTAATGCCGATACTCTACTGGATTTTCCAAAAACAATCGTGGAAAATCAAATTTCTTTTTTTAAAATCAAACTATATTAACTTGATAATCATAGTTTTGTTTGCATTCATTTCATTTTTTCCACAGCTCCTGTATTGGAAAGTTGTTACCGACCAATGGTGGTTTTACTCCTACATGAACGAACGTTTCTTTTTTAATTCTCCTCACATCATCGACGGACTTCTCAGTTTTCGAAAAGGATGGCTGATATACACGCCTGTCATGTTTTTTGCACTGCCAGGTCTTTTTGTAATGAAAAACAATTCTAAGGTATACCGGTTGCCATTGATCATTACGCTGGTAATTCTTACCTATATTATTTTCAGTTGGTGGTGCTGGTGGTATGGAGGAAGTTTTGGCTCAAGGGTAATGATTGACTATTATGGACTTTTGGCTTTGCCAATGGCGACGTTTTTTCAGTATATACTTTCCAGCACCATTTGGAAAAAAGCACTGGTCGGTATGTTAACCGTCTTTTTTATATTTTTGAACATTTTTCAAATGAACCAATATACAAGTTCGCTGCTGCATTACGACTCGATGAGCAAAGAGCTGTATTGGTCGATATTTTTAACAAAGAATCGACCAACTGATTATCAGGATAAAATAAATACACCCGACTACACAAAAGCACTGAATGGAGAAAGCGAAAATTAGTTTGAAACAAAAAGCGACTTTAACAATAGCTTTTAAAGCGATTATTGTCCTTGCAACAGCATTTTTGCTCTATACTACCTTTTATCAGGTATTCTTTCGTATTGATCAGGAACCAGTTAAGATTTGGGATGAAGCCAGCAGCGCAAAAAATGCTGTTGAGATGCTTTACAACAAAAACTATTTGGTAGTGCACAGCGATGGGAAACCCGATCATTTTGACACGCGCCCACCAATGTCGGTTTGGACAAAAGTATTCTTCTATCGCTTTTTCGGGATAAACCAACTTTCGGTTCGCCTGCCCTCCATTGCAGCTGCGTTTCTAACCTTCATTCTTCTGATATTGTTTCTGTATAAGCTTTTTAAAGATTACAAATACATTTTTGCCATTTTAATCCTTATTGGTAGCACCATGGGGTACAACACCTACCATGTTGCGCGCACCGGCGACCCCGATGTCTTGCTCACCTTTTTCACCACTGCCTATATTCTAATCTTCTTTTTAATATTAGAGTTTTATCCAAAACACAGGTTGCGGTACTATGTGCTTCTGGGTGTGGCTGTTATTGGGGCTGTTTTTACTAAAAGCATACTGGGTTTGGCTCCGCTTGCCGGTTTGTTGATTTACACATTTACCCAACGTAGCGGATATAAATTACTTAAAGACTACCGGTTTCATCTGTGTTGGTTTGTTTCACTTCTTGTTATCGCGGGCTACTATTTATTGCGCGAGCAGGTTGATCCGGGCTATTTGGTTGCAGTATCAAAAATGGAGTTTAACGTAATAAACAAACCCCTTGTAGTAAAACACCCAGAGTTTAATTTCTATTACAATTACCTGAAAGAAATCGGCTTTGCACCCTTTTTTAGTTATTTGTACATACCATTTATTCCACTATTTTTCAGCAAAAACAACCGGGCAAGGCGGTTGATGCTTTACAGCTTACTTGGCGCTTCATTTTACCTGTTAGGGCAGTCGAGCGTTACGATAAAAAACGAATGGTACATCGCCCCCATTTATCCATTTCTCTGGCTTTTTGCAGCTGTTGGATATGTGGAAACCGCAAACATCGTGGCCAATTTCAAAAAGAACGATTGGTGGAAAGCCTTTGTCTTTTTATCGGCGTTGGCTTTACTTTTATACATCAGTATTCCACAGTATTTTTACATTACCGAAAAAAACACTTCCAATCCATACCAATACGAATACCCTCCAGAACGGGCGGGCAAGTTCATAGAGTCGGTAAAAAAAAATAAGCCAGAGATCAAGAATATCACAATTTTAAGTCCTCACCCTGACCGGCAAATGAAGTTTTACGCGAACAAATATAAATTTGAAGACAGCACCCGCGTGGAGATATTCCATTCATGGCCCAAAACCGAACTCGTAGGAAAAAATATTCTGGTTTGCGAAGATTCAATAAAACAAAAACTGGAACGCATCTATCAGTTCAGGTTAGTTCATCAGGAAAAATACTGCAACCTATATTACATAGAAGGTTTTATTAAAACAGACACCGTCGGTTTGCAGCAATAATAACTTGATTTTCAATCTACTTTGTCAACCGTAATTGTTTTTTCAGGCTGTGGCGATAAGTAATACGACCAATTGCTGCCAACCTCATCAAGTGTAAACTTTAGTGCTTCGGGTAAAGGTGTCGGTTTAAAAGCGAGGTCTTCTTCTAACATTTTTGTGTTTAACTTTGAGTTCTGGAGAATTCCTTTCACATGTTCAGCGGTAAACACAGGTACTTTTTGGGTAGCCTGAAAAAGTTTGCCTAGCCACATTGCAACAAAAACAGGAATCGGAACAAAAAACTTCTTGTTGCTTCTGATTTTCAAAATCATCCTAATCAGATCTCGAAATGAAATAACCTGATCTCCAGCAATTTCATAAATTTTACGGGAAGCATTTTTTGATTCCACAGCACTGACAATTGCCCTAGCAAAGTCTTTCACAAAAATAGGATGCTGGGTTTCTTTACCACTGCCAATTAGCGGCACAACTAACGGAAAACGGTAAACATTTTTTAGTATTCTATTAATTCCCAAACTCTCAGGCCCCAGTATTAAAGCAGGAATAAAAACTGCATAATCAAGTTTACTTGCAGTAAGGATGTCTTGTCCTTCAAGCTTGGTTATCCCATAAGGGCCTTTTATTTTTTTAAGCACCACAACGCTGCTTATTTGGATAATTCTTTTTATACCGAGAGCCTCAGCGAAAGCCATTATATGCTTAACACCTAAAGCATTGACTTTCCGATTATCGTCGATATTAGAGCTTCCAAGTAATGCAGCAGCATTTACCACGCCCACAATGTGTTTGTCTTGGGTTATTTCATTTATATCCGGATGAGAAAGGATTTCTTGCGTAATGTCACAATGAACATATTCAACATTTGGATGTTTTACAATAACTGAACGGATATGATTATACTTAAAACCAATAACGTGATAACCCTGCCGGACAGACTCCAGAATAACATATTTGCCTAGGTAACCATTTGCGCCGGTAACAATTAAGTATTTATTCATAACTATTAAATTTCTTTGAATTACGTTTATCAACCAATAAAAAAATCTGTCCAAAAACCATGGCAATCAGGCCACCTCCAATTTGAGCAACTATAAGCATCATAAATGAGAAGGCCAACACACTGCTTTTGGCAACCATATTAAAAACCGTTAAAAAGGTAACCTCTCTCGTTCCAAGTCCTGCGACTGTGATGGGCAGCATATTTAGCAAACCAGCGATGGCAACGCCTCCTGAAACAGTAATAAAATCCAAATCGAGGTGAACACTTTTGGATAAAAACCAACAAGAAACAAAATAACTCAAATTGCTTAGGATTGACAACGCCAGCACCACAAAAACTTGCGCGTTTCGCAATGGCTTCTTGTTGATAATCACAGAAGCCAAACGGCGGTGTAATTTGTTAATTATTCGCTGCACCAAGCGCAAAAAAGAGGCAGAACTAAGCAGCAGATAGGAAAAAGCAAGCAAAAAAAGTCCTCCTGAAAAGAACAAAATTAGCAACCAACTATCCACATGACCAACATCCACAAAATAAAAAGCCGAGGCGGCAATTAAAACAAAAATAGCTACATCAAACCCTCGTTCCGACACTACTTTTAAAGCAGAGTTAATCTTGTTTTCAACACCTTTTTCGTGCCCGGCCTTTATCACTTCTCCTAGCCGCCCGGGAGTAACCACGCCCAAAGCATAACTCTCAAAAAAACGCCCCATGCTTCTAATCCAATGACTTCTTTTATTTCCGCTAGCTATCATAATATGCCATCGTAGCGATTTAATGAGCAAAAGCAGAACTTGAAAAAAAATGGCCAACAATAAAAAGTTCAGACTAGTTTTTTTTAAAATCTGAAAAACCTGAGAAAAATCTACGCGAAACAGCACGACAACAAAAAGCACAATGCCAATGAGCCGAAGCAACACAAAGGGTTTGATTTTAAGACGTGCTTTTTTTATCATCAGGTCAGATCGTTACGTTTAATCTGCTTGGTCGATTTTTTCCAAAAATCCCTAGCCTTTTCAAAAATATTCCCGATAAACTTGGGCGAAAACTGCTCTACTGTCCATCGCGCCAAACGGGTGCCCATTAAAATAAACATAGAACTGATTATCAACTCCATGAAATACCTGGAAGTTTTAAACCCGCCAATCTTATATCCATAATCAGGGACACTTTTACCAACCCATTTTCTGAATTTAATGCGAATAAAACTCCCGCGCTTCTTAAAGTCGTATCCATGCGAGTGCATGGTGATGGCTTCTTCCTCGGTAATGACATTGGCATCCAGCAATCCGGCGGCTTTCATTTCGTTAATAATTTGCTGGCCTTGCGGTGTACGACTGATTATCATCGAAAACCCTTTGCCACGCTCTTCATATACCGGTGCCCAGGCATCGCCGCCGCTGATGTCGGTAAACTCGTTGGTGAAATCGGTGCAGTACAAACTGTTTTGCAAAACATGGAAAGGAATGAGATAGTTGGCGTGAAATTTTTTCAACTCGATCACCCTGCCCGATTTCAGCTCGATACGCATGTTACCGGGCCATTCGCCATAGCGGAAATATAGTTTGTTGATTTGGGTATACTCCTTTTCGCCATATGATTTTAAAAAGCTCCTGATCGATGAAAAGTATAGGGTGTTGCCATAAAACGGACCAAAAATATACTTGATGTTTTTTACCGAAGGGTCGTTTATCTTTTGAAGCTTGCGGATAGATTGCACTTGAGGTGGAATGCCTACATAGGCCAGCGCGCCTCTAAATTTCGCCACCTCAGGCAAAATTTCATTTACCGAACTGATGGTGTACTTGCTTTGGGCGGCTTCCAAAATTTCGGCACGCGTGGTGGCAATAAAAGGCTCACTCAACCAGGGTTTTTCGTGCGACATCCTCAGTGTTACCACACCGTCGATGCGCTTTTGATCAAGTAAATAAACTAAAACCGCCGAAATAATACCGCCACTAGCACCATTCTGACGAATTTCTTCATCCTTAGCATGACCAATGTAAATATCTTGATACGATCCGGTATATTCATGAAAATGAGGTGCATTGCTATAAAATTCCTGGTTGTATTCCGAGAAATTAAAGTCCTTGCCGGTGCAGGCCGTCCACAGCCGTTCGGCCATTTTATCATCAATATCTCCAACAATTTTGGGTAAGTAGCGACCTTCTCTGTCGTCGAAAACAATTTTGCCTTCCGACAACCCTACGCACGAGCCACAGCGGTTGCACAGCTCCGAACGCATCACTTTTTTTAACTGATCAATACTTTTCACACACGTAAAATTGACGGATTCCTAGCTCTGAAACAAAGGTGTTTTGGAAACGGTTAAGTATTTTTTCACCAAACTCTTGAAATTTTGGAGGCCCTACCGGGAACAACACGGTTCCTTTATGCAACAGCAGCTTCCACCCGGTTTTTTCAAACATCAACTTCACCTCTTTAGACGATGGAAACCGATGAGGCCCTTCGCCATGTCCGCCAAATAAAGCCGTAAAAACCTGATAAGGGATTTCGCTGGTAGCAGGCGGGCAGCTTAAAACCATGCGTGCTGCTGGTGTTGAAACCCTGTGCAACTCTTGCAAAAACCGGATAGGATCGGCCACATGTTCCAAGGTCTCCAACGAAACGATGCGGTCGAATACCTTATCTTCAAAAGGAAGTTGAGCATACGTAGCCAACTTCACCTGCTTCACGTGTGGCCTTACTTTTTGGGCTTCCCGCATCAGGCCAGCCGAAATTTCGGCATTCGTCACCTCCGCATCCGGCATGTCGCGTTTTATGTAATCGTCGGCTTCACAGTCACGGCTGGTGATATTCAGAATTTTTAGATTTTTTTTGGGGTTTAGGTGGAGAATGGTTTCTTTAAAACGCTGATCGTGTGCGCCTTTAACCTTGTTGTTTTCGGCAATGTAAATGGCCGAAACACTGTCCCAGTGGGCTTCCACATCCACATCACTCCATTTTTGAAGGTGGTTATTTTTCTCCCAGCTTTTCATTTTATCTCTTAATCCGGTTAAGCATGGCCACCTGGTCGGCCAACAAGCCAATAAAAAACATGATCATCCCAAACACCATGATCAACACAGCGCTGTTGGGCAGTCGAGCTGAGATAAAATAGCCGGCAACACCCCAGATGAGACCAAGGGCAGTGAGCACCAAACTCATTGGAAAGAAGATTTTCAGTGGATTAAAAAGCATAATAATCCTGAACAAAAGCAAAATTGTTTTTGAACCATCTTTCACCATCTTTACGTTGCTTTTGCGCCCGATGCGCTCGGAAACCGAAATGGGAAAGGTACCAATGGTATAGCCTTCCTTTAAAAATGCCAGCGTTGACGTGGTTGACAGTGAAAAGCCGTTGGGCATCATGTGGAGCATTTCCGACATGAGGACACGGTCGAAACCCCGGAAACCAGAGTTGTAATCGGGCAATTTTTGCTCAACCAAAAATTCCCCCATTTTTTTTATGAATTTTTTTCCCGACTGACGTCGTTTTACCTGAAATGAATCGTCGTCACGTTCGCCAATTACCATGTCATATTCATCCAACATACCAATCAATTTTTCGAGATAAGCCGGATCGTGTTGCCCATCGCTATCCAAAATAACCACCCGATCGCCGGTTGCTTTTCTGATACCTGTTTTCAAAGCGGCACCATACCCTTTGTTAACATTGTGATTGAACAACTTAACCGGGTATTCCTGAATAATTTCTTTGGTTCTGTCGGTAGATCCATCATTAATATATATGACTTCATATTTTTCATGGTATCCGCCTTCAACAAATTTATCGAGACTAAACCTGATGGCATCTTCTTCGTTGTAGGCTGGAACAATGATTGAAATGGAGGCTTCCTTATTCATAATATCAGTTTGAAAAACAGTTGGCAAAGGTATAAAATATATAGGCCATTAGCTTATTAGCAGATGCAACCATTTTGGTGCAGAAAGAATTTAGGCTAAATGATGTAATTCAGAAAAAATTTTAATGTTGTTTGGTACTATCTTCGTGCATTTTACGATACAATCTTTTGGTGTACCACAATTCTGTTTAATTTAGCGGCTTATTTTTTTGAAAAATGCCACAAAAATTATCTATCCTGATTCCGGCTTACAACGAGGCCAAAACCATACACAAGATTCTTGACAAAATATTGGCGGTTTCCCTGATATCGGGCATAGCAAAAGAGGTGGTAATTGTTAATGACTCCTCTACCGACGACACTGCTGAAGTGGTAAGAGAATACATGCGACAGCACCATGATGGCCACATTTATTTGTTTGAACAACCCACAAACATGGGCAAAGGAGCTGCCATTCATCGCGGCATTCAAGAAGCTACCGGTGATTTTATCGTGGTTCAGGATGCCGATTTAGAATACGATCCAAACGAGTATAACCTACTCCTGAAACCAATTGTTGAAGGTTTTGCCGATGTGGTTTACGGCTCTCGGTTTATGGGTGGCAACCCACACCGCATTTTGTTTTTCTGGCATTCGATAGGCAATAAATTTCTCACAACCTTGTCCAACGTGTTTACCAACCTGAACTTAACAGACATGGAAACCTGTTACAAACTCTTTAGGGCCGATATTATTCAATCGCTCAACTTAAAAGAAAAACGATTTGGATTTGAGCCCGAAGTAACGGCAAAAATTTCCCGAATACCGCATATTAGAATTTACGAAGTAGGAATTTCATACTACGGACGCACCTACCACGAAGGCAAAAAAATTGGCTGGAAAGATGGAGTGCGCGCGATATACAGTATACTGAAGTATAACCTCTTTATCAGGTAACAGACCCATGCTTTTTAGTTCCCCACTTTTTTTATACTTCTTTTTGCCCATCACCATTCTGGTGTTTTATCTTATCAGAAAAGAGTTAAAAAACACCGTTTTGCTCTTCGCCAGTCTGGTTTTTTATGCTTGGGGCGGCGTGAGTTATTCAGCAATCTTGGTATTATCCATATTACTAAACTATCTTTTTGGCTATTTGATTTCGCGCAAAAAAGGAACAAAACTGTTTTTGGGGTTGGGCGTCGGCATAAACCTGGGTGTGTTGGTTGTTTTTAAGTATGCCGATTTTCTTGTCGAGAACCTGAACAACCTGTTTTTAAACCTTGACATAAAACCCATTGGCCAACCACACATATTACTTCCCATAGGCATCTCGTTTTTCACCTTTCAGGCCATCTCCTATCTGGTTGATGTGTACCGAAAAGAAGTCGTCTACCAAAAAAACCTGATTAACCTGGCGTTGTATATTTCGCTATTTCCTCAGCTAATTGCAGGCCCCATTGTACGCTATCATGATATTGCTGATCAGCTCTTTAAGCGAAGTTTTTCACTTGATAAATTTGGTGATGGCGTACAACGTTTTATCATCGGGCTGAGTAAAAAAGTGCTGTTGGCCAACAACTTCGCGCTTGTTGCCGATGAAATCATGGACTCAACTTACTCAGATTTGACCACCCCAACAGCCTGGCTTGGCATTATCGCCTATGCTTTTCAAATATATTTTGATTTTTCCGGGTATTCAGACATGGCCATTGGCTTGGGGAAAATGTTTGGTTTTACTTTTCTTGAGAATTTCAATTTCCCCTACATCTCTCGGTCAATAAAAGAATTTTGGAGAAGGTGGCATATCTCCCTATCGACATGGTTTCGCGATTATTTATACATTCCCTTGGGAGGAAGCCGGATATCAAACAACCGTACCTATTTCAACCTGCTGATTGTGTTTATTTTAACCGGTTTTTGGCATGGAGCGAGCTGGAGTTTTTTGGTTTGGGGAATATTTCATGGCTTTTTCCTAATAGTGGAAAAGTTGGGACTGGAAAAACTATTGGGCAAGGTTTGGACACCCATTCAGCACCTCTACGCTATGTTCGTGGTACTTATTGGCTGGGTTTTTTTCAGGGTTGAATCCATCAGCGATGCACTTTTGTTCACCAAAAGGCTTTTTGTAGGCAACCCCGCCATTAATAGCAATTGGATGTCGTTTTTCGACATCCAATTCACACTGGTACTTGTTATCGGAATAATCAGCTCCACCAACTTTTTTCCTTGGACAATAGCTACCTACAAAAAACACCTGAGCAATATTAACGTGGTAAATATTTTTTCCAGAGCGATGTATATCCTCATTATTAACCTGTTGCTTGTTGCCTGCACCTTTTATTTGGTGGCTGGGACATACAATCCATTTATATATTTTAGGTTTTAAGATGAAATCAGGAAATTTAACAAATAGCACATTATCCATCGTTTTCCTGACGATTATCTTTTCTGTTATGACGCTTTTTCTATTTCTAGACAAAGAAGAAATTAACAAGGTTGAAAACAGGAAGCTGGCCGAACTGCCAACATTTGATTTAGGCAAGCTCGACCCATTTCCACGACAATACGACGATTATTATACCGACCACTTTCCATTTAGGTCGCAGCTGGTAGAGGCTTTTAACAAATTCAACTACAGCAATTTCAAAATTTCACCACTCCCTGACAAAGTAGTGGTTGGTTTAAACGATTTTTTGTTTATGTCGGGAAAACAAATGGAAGTATATCAGGGTAAGAAACTCTTTACCCAAACCGAACTCAACACCATATTGGATGAATTGAAATACAGACGTGATTTTTGCACAAAAGAAGGAGCCAAATTCTATTTTGTGATCGTACCCCAAAAATCATCCATTTACGAAGAAAACATACCCATAAAGTATAAAACCACACGCCAAAAAACCATCAGAACTCAATTAGAGGACTTCCTTGATGAACAGGGCTTCCCTTATATTGATCCAACTGACTATTTGATCAGCAAAAAAACAACTGAGGATTTAGTTTACTTGCGCACTGATAATCACTGGAATAACTTGGGAGCATTTTATGCCAGTCAGCATATCACTGATGCGATAAAAAAAGACTTTCCATACACATCTCCTTTAGTGCTGGAACAATTTAAGGTTACAAAAAACGAGACCGCAGGAGGTAATTTGGCTCAGATGCTCAACATGGCTGAAGAACTAAAAGATGAGGATTATGCATTTGAGAAAATCAAAGGAAGTGTTGCTGTTTCTGGCAAAAAAGCACCTTACGAGCCACCAAAAAGTTTTGCCTATCCTTGGGAATACGAAGAAGTATACTTAAAACCTGATGCCAACGACCTTAAAATACTAATCATTAGGGAATCTTTTGGCACAAAGCAACGACAATTCTACAGAGAATCTTTTGGTAAAACCGTAATGATTTTTGACGCTTGGCAACATCGATTAAATGCTGATATTATTGAAAATGAAAAACCAGATATAGTTGTCATTCAAATTCTGGAAAACATGCTTGGAAACTTATTAACCTATCCTGCAGAAGCCGAAAACATCAATAAATAAGTAGCTTATTTAAAAAAATCTATCGGTTCCTAATTCCATTTTCCAATCTTTTCTCCCCTCCTACGTGAAACACGTAATCTCGTAAGCAATCCCCGTAAATACGGCTGTGCCTCGTATAAGCCACCTTTTTTCTTGCTAAGTTTGAAGCATCAAATCTGATTGTTTAATTAAATTTTTAACACCATGTCAAACGTATATGAACAAAAGGTAAACGACTTTATGGCTAAAGTCATTGCCAAAAACCCCGCAGAAGTTGAATTCCATCAGGCAGTTCACGAGGTAGTAGAAACCATTATCCCTTTCATCGAGGAAAATCCACAATACCGCGAAGCAAAAATTCTGGAAAGAATGGTAGAACCTGAACGCGTAATCCTTTTCCGTGTGCCCTGGCTCAACGACAAAGGCGAAGTACAGGTAAACCGTGGCTTCCGCATCGAGATGAATAGTGCCATTGGCCCTTACAAAGGCGGATTACGTTTCCATCCTACCGTTAACCTGGGTATCCTAAAATTTCTGGCCTTTGAACAGGTGTTTAAAAACTCGCTCACCACATTGCCTATGGGCGGTGGTAAAGGAGGTTCCGATTTCGATCCAAAAGGCAAATCCGACAACGAAGTGATGCGTTTTACCCAAAGCTTTATGTCAGAACTGTTCCGCCATATCGGCCCAAATACTGATGTTCCAGCTGGTGATATTGGTGTTGGCGGTCGCGAAATTGGT